>CAZYDC010000381.1:0-4272 GCA_964646065.1 uncultured Planctomycetaceae bacterium
CCGGCGGAATCGTAACCTGCTCATCCTTCTTGAGCAGCACGCTCTGGATGTAATCCTTGACCATCGCCTCCAGCTTGAACGTGTGGGGCAGCACGCCGGGATTGTAGAGCGTGACTTCCTGGGTGATCCTAGGCCCTTGCCGCTTGGGCTCGGCCAACTGGGCGACGATCCACTGGCTTTGAGGCCGCCCGTTGTCGGGCACGTTCACGCGAACCTCGCCCGCCGGCGGCGCGGTCTTGTACAGCCGCATCGGGCCCAGCGCCGAATAGTAACTCGCCGCGGCGAGCCGCAACGTGTCGCCCGTTTTGATGTGAACCGGGTTCTCCACGCGGAGTTCGGCCTGGTAGCGGTTCTGCTCGGCCGCATTTTCGGGCTTGCGGGGCAGCGTGTGGGAGGTCCACGTCAGCCGCGTGTCGTTGAGGTAAATCTGCACGCACTGGTAGTGCCCTTCTCCCATGTCGAAGAAGCGGTCGCACAGGATCAGTTGGCCGATGTAATAGTCGCCCTCGGGCGCCGCAGAGGTCCATCGCAACTGCTGGGTCAGCGGAACTTCGACGCTCACATTCACGCAGTCCAATCCCGGCCCGAAGGTGTTCTTGGCGGTGTCGAACTTGGCGGGCTGACCCTTAACGATCAGCTTGGCGTCGGCCACCTTGAGTTCGTAATCCGCCGCGCCGGCCCGCGCCGACGCCGGAAAAACAAACATCGCCGTCGCCGCGAGGAGGACAACAAGGAGGCCTTGAATGAGGTTACGGGAAAAACGTTTCGCCATGAAACTTGCCTTTCAAAAAAGTCCTGCATTGGGTTGCGGGCCAAACTGAGGGTCGCAATCCCAACGCAAGTCGGTTTTTCAATAACGCCCTTACGGGCGTACTACGAACGGACAGAATACCCCATTGAACACGCAACATCAAAGAGCGATTCGGGAAACTCGCGGAGCGTAGCGCGTGACGCGTAGGGCGTAACAGCAAAGAAAAGAGAGTCCGCTGGATCGTGCGATCGGTGCGGACTCTCTTGGTCGTTGTTGTTTCTTCGCTTTTGCTTTTTCTTGCCGTTACGCCTTACGCCCTACGCGCTACGCTCCACGCTCTTCCCCGTCGCCGCAAAAGGGCCAGTCCGCCCAGGCCCAGCACGGTCAGGCTGGCCGGGTCGGGAACCTGGTAGTAGGTATAGGTGCAAGTCACGTCGCCGGTCAGGTCAGCATCGGTCACTTGCTTGGCGTACGTGTTTCCGCCGGTGTTGTACAAGGCCGTTTCGGTGTACGTGCCGGCGGAAAGGTCCACCGATCCCCCGCCGGTGAACTCGGCCAGGACCGCGGGGGCCAGGTACGTGTTTGAGCTGCCGAAACTGGCGGTCAACAGGCCCGAGGTCACGGTGTCCTGCGAGGCCAGGTTGTAGTGGAACGAAGGGCCGTCGACATCGATCGGGGCATTGAGGTTGCCTCCAACGTCCTGCACGGTCAGCTCCAAATGCGTGTACGCGCGGCCGCTGGAAGCGCCGGCGGCGTTGTTCGTCACCGTAAGCGTCGTGGACATGGAACCGCTCAGGTCAATTTCGACGCTCTCCAGTATGCCGGCCGACGGGTCAAACTGCGGAAAGGCCAGGGTCCCGATCCAATCGGTCAGGGTGGACGGAATCGGCGTGGTCGTGGGGTAAACGATCACGTTCGCAAAGCCCAGGCCCGGCCCGGCACAAACCGCCAGCGAGCAAAACACAAGGATTAGTGAAACTCTCCTCATTATCTCATCCTCACGAAAGGCTAGGTGAAGGCTGTCTTTCATCCTCTCCAGGTGAATCCTCTCCAACCTTCACTGGAATGATTTTACCCCGGATTGTCAAAACTGCCTAGGGGGAAAGTTCGTAGTTCGTAGTTCGTAGTACGGAGTAACGGCAAGAACAGAAACAACAGAAACGATCGCAGGAGCAACAATCGTAGCGGTGACGAGCGGAGTAAGAGAGCCTGCCTCCAACGAGGCGGACCCTTTTCGTTTCTTGCCGTTACTCCGTACTACGAACTACGAACTTCTCCTCACGCTCTACGCTTCCCTCGCCAAGTGCTCCGCCAGGAATTGGCCGGTATAGGAATTGGGGTTGGCGGCGACATCCTCGGGCGTGCCCTGGGCGACCACTTCCCCGCCGGCGCCTCCGCCCTCGGGGCCAAGGTCGATGATCCAGTCGGCGCACTTGACCACGTCCAGGTTATGTTCGATGACCACGATGGTGTTGCCCATGTCGGCCAGACGATTGAGCACACCCAGCAGGTTGTGAATGTCCGCGAAGTGCAGGCCGGTCGTCGGTTCGTCCAGCACGTAGAGCGTGTGCCCCGTGGCCGTCTTGCCCAACTCGGTGGCCAGCTTGACCCGCTGGGCCTCGCCGCCCGACAGCGTGGTCGAGCTTTGCCCCAGCTCCACGTACGACAGCCCCACGTCGTTGAGCGCCTTGACGAGCTGCTTGATCTTCGGGAAGCTCTCGAAAAACGCCAGGGCTTCCTCGATCCGCATGGACAGCACGTCGGCGATGTTCTTGCCCTTGTACCGCACCTCGAGCGTCTCGCGGTTGTACCGCGTTCCCTTGCACTCCTGGCAGACGACGTACACGTCGGGCAGGAAGTGCATCTCGATCTTCTTGGTGCCCTGGCCCTGGCAGGCCTCGCACCGCCCGCCGCGCACGTTGAAGCTGAACCGGCCGGGCTTGTAGCCGCGAATCTTCGCCTCGCGCGTCTTGGCGAACAGTTGCCGGATCAGATCGAACACGCCGGTGTACGTGGCCGGGTTGGACCGCGGCGTCCTGCCGATGGGCGACTGGTCGATCTCGATCACCTTGTCGATCTTGCCGATGCCCAGGATTTTTTCGTGCTCGCCCGGCCGGTCGCGCGAACCCGTCAGGCGGCGGCGCAGCGTCGCCAGCAGCGTTTCGTTCACCAGCGTGCTCTTGCCCGAGCCCGACACGCCCGTGACGCACACGATGCCCCCCAGCGGGAAGGACACGTTGATGTTCTTGAGGTTGTGTTCGCGGCAGCCGCGAAGCTCAATCGCCTTGCGGAGCGACATCGGCCGCCGCTCCTGCGGCGTTTCGATCTTCATCGCGCCCGAAAGGTACTTGCCCGTGAGCGAATCCGGGGCGGCCATGATCTCGGTCAGCGAGCCCTGCGCGACGATCCGCCCGCCGTGCCGCCCCGCCGCCGGACCCATGTCGATCACCTGGTCGGCGCGGCGGATCGTCTCCTCATCGTGCTCGACCACCAGCACGGTGTTGCCCATGTCGCGCAGGTGCTTGAGCGTCCGGATCAGCCGCTGGTTGTCGCGCTGGTGCAGGCCGATCGTCGGCTCGTCCAGCACGTAGCACACGCCCACCAGCCCGCTGCCGACCTGCGTGGCCAGGCGAATCCGCTGCGCCTCGCCGCCCGAAAGCGTGGCGCTGGTGCGGTCCAGCGTGATGTAGCCCAGCCCCACGTCGAACAGGAACGTCAGGCGATGGCGGATCTCGCGCAGGATCGCCACGGCGATCTGGGTGCGCTCCTCGCTGAGGCGCATCGTGTTGATGAACTCCAGCGACTCGGTGATGGTCATCCGCGTGACGTGGTGCATGTTCTTGCCGTCGACGGTGACGGCCAGCGAGGCCGGTTTGAGCCGGGCGCCCTTGCACTCGCGGCAAGGCTGGGCGTTGAGGTAGGCATGCAGGCGGTTCTTCACGAACTCGCTGTCGGTATTCTTCCACCGCCGCGTCAGGTTGGGCACGACGCCCTCGAAATCCTCGCCGTCGCCGTGCATGAGCTTCTTGCGGACCTCGGCCGGCAGTTGCTGGTACGGGGTCGCCGGCGAGACGCCCTCCATGCGGCAGAAGGCCCGGATCATGCGGTTGTACCAGATGTTCATCCGCTTGCCCTGGTGCCGCCAGGCGTCCACCGCGCCTTCCTGGAGCGACAAGGCCTCGTCGGGCACGATCAACTCCGGGTCGAACTCCAGGATCGTCCCCAGACCGTCGCACGCCTCGCACGCGCCGTAGGGGCTGTTGAAGCTGAACATCCGAGGCGAAAGCTCCTCCAGGCTGGCCTGCGGATGCTCCGGGCAGGCGTACACCGCGCTGAAAACGCGGTCCTTCCATTGCGATGCGGGACTCGGGTCTCGGGATTCGGGTTTCGGGATTCGGGAAGAAATAGCAAGAGCCTCTTTGTCGTTCTTTCCCGATTCCCGATTCCCGGATCCCGATTCCCGGGTCTCTTTGTCGTTCTTTCCCGATTCCCGATTCCCGGATCCCGATTCCCGGGTCTCT
>CAZYDC010000381.1:4372-5449 GCA_964646065.1 uncultured Planctomycetaceae bacterium
TTGTCGTTCTTTCCCGATTCCCGAATCCCGGATCCCGATTCCCGGGTTTCCTCGTACGAGATCACGACCAGTCCGCTGGAGAGCTTCAACGCCGTCTCAACGCTGTCCGAAAGCCGGATGCGAACCGTGTCGCGAAGCACCAGCCGGTCCACGACGATCTCGATGGTGTGCTTGCGGTTCTTGTCCAGTTCGGGAATGCTCTTGAGATCGTAGCTCAGGCCGTCCACGCGGGCGCGGACGTATCCCTCCCGCTGCAAAGCGCGAATCGCCTCGGTGTGCTGGCCTTTCTGACCGCGAACGATCGGCGCCAGCACCAGGAACCGCGTCCCTTCCGGCATGGCCATCACCGAATCCACGATCTGGCTGACCGTCTGGCTGGCGATGGGGCGGCCGCAAATCCAGCAGTGCGGATCGCCCGCGCGGGCAAACAGCAGCCGCAGGTAATCGTAAATTTCCGTGGTCGTCGCGACGGTGGATCGCGGGTTGGACCCGCCGACCCGCTGCTCGATGGCCACCGTCGGCGGAAGACCCTCGATGTGCTCGACGTCGGGCTTGGAAAGCTGCTCCAGGAATTGCCTGGCGTAGGCAGAGAGGCTCTCGACGTACTTCCGCTGCCCTTCGGCGTAAATCGTGTCGAAGGCCAGGCTGCTCTTGCCCGAGCCCGACAGCCCCGTCAGAACCACCAGCTTGTCGCGCGGAATGCGCACATTCACGTTCTGGAGGTTGTGCTCCTTGGCCCCCAGCACGACGATGAACCTGCCCTCCGCCCCCTCCTGCGGCAAGGCCGGCGCCGACGACGTTGTTGTCTCCACGGATTCCATAATGCTCGATCTCACAGTCTCGGATGCCCCCTACCGATTTTGGCGGGGGGACAAACCCCTGATTATACCGCCGGCGACAAAGCAAAGAAACAATGAACCGACGAACATTCGATTGGGGGTGTGCGCAAATTTCCCGGCACAGGGCGAAACGACAACAACACGCCACAGAGAGCACGGAGAACTCAGAGGCAAACGGCAGGAATAAACGGGGAAGAATCCGGGTTTCTGACATGGTTCGTAACCTATTAGAACCTGT
>CAZYDC010000382.1:0-5446 GCA_964646065.1 uncultured Planctomycetaceae bacterium
CCCGCCTGTGCGTTCTAATGAGCCGCCTGCCCGTTCGGGTGGCTTCCCGACAGGTCATAATAGGTTACGAATCTTCGCCCCGGACGGGTGCAGGCCGCCTTTTCGCGGCCCCAAGAGCGGCGGCCGGAAAGGACATGGAGATTATTCCGCGGGACATATCGTGGCGAGGCGAATGGGATTCTGGTATAGTGCGGCTTACGTTGGAGCTTACCTTGGAACCGTCTGTGGAAAATTTGGCGTTCGAGCGGTTGTGCCCGGTGCGCCGGGCGGTGAAGGGCATGATCATCAACCCGCTGGCCAATTACCTGCCGGCGTCCGTGACGCGGTCGATCCTGCGGTTCACCCAGAGCGAACTGGCGGCCTGCAACTGGAAAGACCCCGGCGGATGGCGGAGCATGGTCATCAGTTATGAGAACAACCCCCGGAAGCTGGCCGACCGGGTCCTGATCCGCAGCGGGACGATGCCCATGGCCCTGCGAAACCGCCGGCTGCTGGCGGCGACCATCATGGCCGGGATCATCGACCGGTGCCCCACCGAGCCTGTGCGGGTGCTCTGCCTGGGCGCCGGACCGGGACACATTATTATTGACGCCATCACCCAGGCCCACAAGAAGGTCCAGGCCACGCTGGTGGATTTGTCCAGCGACGCCTTCGATTACGGCCGGCAGCTCGCCCGGCGATGCGGCCTGGCCGAGTGCATGAAGTTCGTCCAGGGCGACGTGCGCGACGTGCAAACCCTGATGGGCGACCAGCGATTCGACCTGGTCAAGATGCTGGGCATTTGCGAGTACCTCAGCGACCAGCAGATCGTGGACATTATCCAGGCCGTCTCGGCGGTCATGCCGACGGGCTCGGCGATCGTGGCCAACAGCATTTCGCGGCGGCACGGGACGGACCGGTTTTTTCGGCGGGTGTTCGGCCTGCACATGACCTATCGCAACCGCCAGGAACTGGAAGCCCTGTTCTCTCGCGGCGGGTTGGGCAATTTTACCTCTACCGCCGAGCCGCTGGGCGTGTACCATATCCTCGTCGGACATAAGACCTGAGGCAACCGGGTAGCCGCTTCCGGGCGAAACCCCCTTGCGGTATCCGGGTTGAACAGGATACGTTCAAATTCGCACATTGTGAAGTTCGGGATGCGCCTTTGACGTAAGTTATTGCACAGTAACATTTTAGAAAGGAAGCGATGACCGCTCTGTCGGTACCTTGGGGCGAAGGGCCCCTGGAGTTCTCCCTGCCCGAAGACTGGGAGTTGGTGCAGACCGCCAACTCCACGCTCCGGGCGGCGCCCGAGGACTGGCCCGACCGACTGGCCATGGCGCTCAATCAGCCGGAGGCCGGGCTGCCGCTCTCGCGGCTGCTGGCGGCGAGGCGAGGCGGGAACATCGTCCTGATCGTCGAGGACCTGACCCGCCACAGCCCCCTGCCGCAAATCCTGTCGGTCCTGATGCGGGAGATCCGACACGCGGAGATCCAGGATTCACAGATCGAAATTCTCTTCGCCACCGGCATGCACCCTCCGCTGACGCCCGAACAGGCCGACCGGAAGCTGGGGCCGGAGGTCGCGGCCATCCGCCGGCGATGCAACGCCTGCCGCGAGCCCGGCGCCCACGTCAAGATCGGTTCGGTCGGCAACGTGCCGATCCGCATCGACCGCGCGGTGGCGGCGGCCGACCTGCGGATCATCGTCTCCTCCGTTTCGCCGCACCTGCAGGCGGGATTCGGCGGCGGGTACAAGATGATCCATCCCGGATGCGCGTCGGCGGAGACGATCCGCGGACTGCACCGCCAGGGCCTGGGGCGCTCGCTCCACCAGCAGGTGGGCACCGACGTGCTGAAGAACCCGATGCGGATGGCGATCGACTCCGGCGGGGCGCTCTTGGAGCAGGCCGGCGGCGCGACGTTCTCCGTGCAGTACCTGCTGGACGACCGCGAACTGCCCTGCGCGATCGCCACGGGCGAAGTGCTGCCCGCGCATCGCATGTTGGCCAAGCAGGCGGCCGTCTTCTGCGGGGTCATCGTGCCCTCGCCCGCCGACGTGCTGATCGCCAACGCCTACCCTCGCGACTTCGACCTGTGGCAGTCGTTCAAGTGCATCGCCAACACGCTCTGGGCGGCCCGCGAGGGCGGAGTGGTCATTTGCCTGACGCGCTGCCCGGGCGGCGTCAACAACGTCAAACCCATCCGCTGGCCCTTGTCGCCAAAAACCACGCGGACGATCCTGAGGGTGCTAGGCCCGCAGAACCTGGCCCAACTGGTCATGCGACTGGCGCCCAGCATGGCCGGCGACGCCGCATTCTTCGTCCGCATCGCCTCGGGGGCCCTGCACCGCAACCCGATCCTGATGGTCTGCCCCGAGCTGGCTCGCCAGGGCGCTGTGTTCCCGGGAGTGCCCATCTTCCCCGACGTCGCTCAGGCCTTCGCCGCCGCCACGAACATCCTGGGCCAGGGACGACAGCGGGTCACGCTTTTCCCCAGCGGCGGAATCACGTATCCTATTCCAGGCTTCAAGAACGGAGGCACGAACCATGCCTCCTGAAATGCCCCAGACACAGTCGGGCGACTTCCAGAAAATCCTGGAAATCACGCGCTCTCTGGTCGCCGCCGCCGACGTGGACCAACTGCTGCGGCTGATCGCCGACCGGGCCATCGAATTGCTCCAGGCGGAGCGGGCCACGGTGTTTCTCTACGACGCGGCCGCCGGCGAGTTGGTCAGCCGGGTCGCGCACGGAGAGAAGGACCTCCGCGTGCCGGCAGACCGGGGCGTCGCCGGGGCGGTCGTGGCCACGTGCAAGACCATCAACGTGCCCGACGCCTATGCCGACGACCGATTCAACCCTGCGGTTGACCGCAAGACCGGCTTCCGCACGCGAAACATCCTCTCGGTGCCGCTGCTGGACTACGAGTGCAGCCTGGTCGGCGTGCTCCAAGTCCTCAACAAGATAAGTGCGCCAGACACCATCCCCGCCCTGCAAAAAACGGCGTTCGACGAATACGACATCCTGCTGGCCGAGTCATTGGCGGCCCAGGCGGGCGTGGCCATTCAGAAGCACCGACTGATCGGGCACTATCTCCAGAAGCTCGAGATGGAACGGGCGATGAAGATCGCCCAGGAAATCCAGGCCGGCCTGCTGCCCAAGGAGAACCCGGCCATCGAGGGCTTCGACGTGGCGGGGTTCTGCGAACCGGCCGACCAGACCGGCGGGGACACCTACGACTTCATGCCCCTGCCCGGCGGGCGATGGATGATCGTCGTCGCCGACGCGACCGGACACGGCATCGGGCCGGCGCTGGTGATCGCCGAAACGCGGGCCATGCTCCGCGCGACCTGCCTGCACGACACCGACGTCTCCGGCGTGCTGACCACCGTCAACAACCTGCTGACGGCCGACCTGGCCGACAGCCGCTTTGTGACCTGCTTTCTGGGCCTGCTCAACCCGGCCGCCTGTGAGATGACCTACTCCTCCGCCGGCCACGGACCCATGCTGTTCTACAACCGCCTCAACGGTCGCTTTACCTCCGTGCCCGCCAACACGGTGCCCCTGGGGATCATGCAGGATCCGCCGCACGACAAGGCCGCTCGCCACCCGCTGGCCGGCGGCGACTTCGCCGTGATTACCACCGACGGGTTCTTCGAAGCCGCCAACGACGCCGGCGAGGAATTCGGTGTGGATCGAATGACCGCCCTGCTCCACAGGGACCGCGACCTGCCCGCCTCGCAAATGATCCAGAACCTCCATCAGGCCGTCCACGAATTCACCGGTCAGGAAATCCACTCCGACGACCTGACGGCCGTGATCGTCAAGAGGAAGTGACCGCTCGTGAAGAAGAAACTCCGCCAACATATCCGCCAGGTCATCGAGGCATTGCCGCCTTCGGTTCGCCGAGACAAGAGCCTGCTCGCTCAGCGGGCAATGCTGGCCTTGCCGGAGTTCGCCGCGGCGCAGACGGTGATGATCTACCTGTCCATGGTCGAGGAGGTGGACACCGCGCACATTGCCCTGCAGGCCTGGGCGGCTGGAAAACGCGTGCTGGCGCCCCGCGTGTACCTCGCGGACCATTCGATGGATGCCTTCGAGATTCACTCGCTGCGCGAGCGGCTTGTGCCGGGACCATACGACATCCTTCAGCCAGCCGACGGCAATCCCTGGCCGCCGGGACAGATCGACCTGATCGTCGTTCCGGCGCTTGCGTTCAGCCGCAACGGCGGGCGCCTGGGCCGCGGCGCTGGATTCTACGACCGGTTCCTCCTGCGCGCGCGCGACCGGACCTGCGGCGGCCAAAACGCCTTGCCTCTCGCGGTGGGCCTGGCCTTTGAAGAGCAGGTCCTGGATGAGCTGCCGATGTTTGACCACGATCAGCCAATCGATATACTGGTGAGCGACAAAGGATTCTGGGACTTCCGGAAAAACAGGAATGCCGCGAAGGAAACCTAGCATGGGCATCTTGCCCATGAGTATCACGGCCATCTTGGCCGTGTCTTCGCTGTTGCTGCTGTCGTTGTCGTGCAAATGAAGAAATTGCAGAAGCAACAGAACATGGGCAAGATGCCCATGCGACTCATGGCCAAGATGGCCATGCTACAGGTGGGTTCGCGGTAACCTTTTTTTTCAGTGAGGACGGCTGCAAATGCGACGCAAGAGTTGGCACTGGATCGCCGTGCTGTTGACGGCGGTTGTCGGCACAGGATTCGTGACGGGATACTTGATGATGCACAAGAAACCCGCGCATCCTCGCCCTGCGCCCATGGCGCAGAAAGTCCAACTTGCCAAGACCGCGCCGCCGCTCCCGCCGCCCGAGGCGATGCCGGATAAGGCCCCGCCGCCTCCCACCCCGGATAGCGCGCCTTCCAGCAGGCCTTCCAGCGTGCCCGCCAGTTCGCCCTCCAGTTCGCCGGCAGCCAGCCCGTCCACGGCCCCCGCCGACCCGCCCGTCGCACCCAAACTCGACGCCACCGGCGCCGCGACCGCCTTCAAGAAGGGCCTGGACCTGCTCAAACACGGCCATCTCATCGACGCCCGCACCCAGTTGTCGGCGGCGCTGCTTTCGGACCATCTGATCGCCCGGCAGGAAAAGCAGGCCCGGGCCGAACTGGAAAAGCTCGCGCGGAAAACCCTCTTCTCCGGCGAGGTCGTTGAGGAGGACCCCTACGCCTATTATTATTCCGTCCGCTCGGGCGAGAAACTCGGTCCCCTCGAACGCCGCGAGCGACTGCGAGTTCCCGGCCAGTTGATCCTCAAGATCAACGGCCTCTCGCAGCCGACGGACATCCGGTCCGGCAGCCGCATCAAGCTGGTCCGAGGCCCGTTCCACGCGATCATCAGCAAGAGCCGTTTCGCCTTGGACATCGTGCTCCAGCGCGAGGACTTGCCGCCGGTCTGGGTTGCCCAGGTCCGCTGCGGGCTGGGCAACGAAAAGAAAACGCCCACGCCGCTGGGCGCCTGGC
>CAZYDC010000383.1:0-5409 GCA_964646065.1 uncultured Planctomycetaceae bacterium
ACGCCCCACTCCCTACGGTCTTTTCTTCGCCGTTACGCTCTACGCGCAACGCCCCACTCCCTACGGTCTTTTCTTCGCCGTTACGCTCTACGCCCTACGCGCCACGCTCCACGTTTTCCCACGCGGGCCGGGAATTGAGTTGAATGTGGGACAAGGCGGTAGTAATAAAGGCGTTTGATAACGTGAATGGAGAGGATCCCCATGAAGTATGACAGGAATGCGATTGCGGAATTGCGGGGCGGACATCGGATCATCACCTGGGCGGCCATGCAGGCGCTGCCGGACTGGCAGCGCGAGATCTGGCAGGACCACCAGTACAACCTTGCCGAGCGGTATTCGCTGTACGGCGACATGTACTTCGGCGCGAAGGAAGAAGTCGGCCCGTACATGGAGTACCCCGACGGGAGCCTTCCGCCGATGGGCGAGATCGGAGAGTTGCGGCGTCACAACCACGTGGCGCACGCGGTGGATTACTGGGAGTGCCCGTTCTGGGACGAGCAGGAGAAGGCGTTCACGTATTTCCAGCAGCGCATCGCGGCGAGCCTGTTGGCCGGGGACGTGCTGTCGGCGGCGAAGTTCGCCGGAACGATCGCTCATCACATCGAGGATTCCGGCGTGCCCGCCCACGCGGTCGAGCACGGCGACCTGGAGTGTATTAAGGACCTGTTGCCGGTGCCCGACAAGTACGTCTGCTTCCCGCTGCACACGTACACCGAGATGTCGCCCCGGCCGTTCGTGATCGCCGATTACACGCCCCGCCTGTACGGCCGCACGCCGCAAGAGGCCGGCACGAATTACATTCAGCGGTACATCGAGCTGGTCCGCTACGCTCGGACGCTGATGATCCCGATGGCCATGTGCGCCTTCGCGGACCAGCACGACCAGGCCGCGGAGATCCGGCTCAAGGCGGCCCGGATGTGTGCATTCGCCTACGCGGATTACATGTACACGGCCACGTGCATCGGCGCCAACCGGTTCGACCAGGCCCAGATGGAGGCCCTGAGCACGGTGCAATTGACCGACTCCTGGCCGTTCCGCTCCACCGCGTGGTCGCCCACGCCGTATTTCGAAACCGGGCCGCTGAAATTGCGGGGCATCAACCTGGACGCCAGCGGCAACCCCGTGCCGTGCGAGGTGCTCGTGAAGGAGCCCGACGGCAAAACGGTCTCGCGGCGGTTCAAGGAGGCCCTGGGCGCGGGGGCGTTTTACGAATATCACTATCGCCTGCCGGCGGGCCTGTACCAGCGGTTCACGGCCATGGTGGGAATCCACGCGGTGCTCAAGGCGATGCGGAGCATTGACGTCCAGGTCAAGGTGGATTCAAGGACGGTCTGGTCGGACGTGCTGGCGCCGGGCGAGCCGGCCCGGGCGATCGACATCCCCATCGGCGGCGCGCGGGACATTCAGTTGATCTCGTCAGGCCCGTTCTACCGGGACCCCGACGGCAGCAACAACCACGTGGTGTGGGTCATGCCTCGCGTCACGATGTGACGGAGGTCTTGGGACGTCGATCTTCACCAATCACCGAGTGACGGGTGCCATGCCCAAGTCTGCGCGGGCATGTCTTTGGGCCCGTGGAAGACATGCCCGCGCAGACTTGGGCATGGCACCCGACGGCATGGCACCCGACCCGCGCAGCGCCTTGAGGATTGCGTGGTTGGCCTTGGGGAACGGATATTTCTCCAACTGGCCGATCTTCACCCATTTGCAGGCGTCGCACTCAATTGGCCGCGCTCGGCCTGCGGTATGCCGGCAGAGGAACGCCTGCATCGTGATGCGGAAATGCGAGTACGCGTGGCGGACCCTCGCCATCGGGCGCAGCACTTCGACATCGATGCCCAGCTCCTCTCGCACCTCGCGCGCCAGGGCCGCTTGCGGCGTCTCGCCCGGCTGGACCTTTCCGCCGGGGAATTCCCACAGGCCGCCCAGCAGCGCGTCGGGTTTGCGCCGGTCGATCAGCACGCGGCCACGCTTCACGATCACGGCGGCCACCACGTCATAGTGCGGCAGCACCTTGCGGGCGGGCTTTCGCGGCAGCTTGTCCTGGCAGTTGCGAATGCGGGCGAGGCATAATGTTCCGGCGGGACATTTCTCGCAGGCGGGGCGGCTGGGCAGGCAGAGGGTCGCGCCCAGGTCCATCAGGGCCTGGTTGAAATCGCCCGCCTTTCCCGGCGGCAGAAACCGCCGCGCCAGCGACCAGAGCGTGCTGTCCAGCCGCGCGGACTTGGCCTTGCCGTCCACGCAGAACAGCCGCGACAACACGCGCCGAACGTTGCCGTCCAGCACCGGTTCATCCAGGTCGAATGCGATGCTCGCGATCGCGCCGGCCGTGTAGGCGCCGACGCCGCTCAGTCGCCTAATTTCCCGCACGTCGCTGGGGAACCTGCCGCCGTGTCGCAGCACGATCTGGCCGGCGGCCCGGTGGAGATTCCGGGCCCGAGCGTAATAGCCCAGGCCCTCCCAAAGTTTGAGCACCTCGTCCAGCGGCGCCGCGGCCAACCGGCGAACGTTGGGCAGAGCCCGCAGAAAACGCCGGTAATACGGAATCACCGTGTCCACGCGGGTCTGCTGGAGCATGACCTCGGAAATCCAGATCGCGTACGGGTCGCGCCGGCCACGCCAGGGCAACGCGCGGGCGCTGCGAGCGTACCAGTCCAGCAGGGCGGTCCGGATACTTATGATTCGCGAAGGCACCCGCCCATTGTAGAGAAATGGAAGCCAAACGCGAAGATCGGTTTCCGCTTAACGAACGTGGGGTCACAGGGAAAGTGAAAAAATGTTGATCGGAGCGATCCCCTCCGGGCCGCTCCGATCAACGAAAACTTCATCAAGATGTCGCAAAACCGTTAGAACGCCGTGTCGCCGGGATTGTTGTCGTTGGCGGAGAACTGGCCCGTGCCGGTGTTGATGTACCAGCCGGAGGTCCCGTCGCCCGGCGCCGGAGCGGCCGTGCCGAAGGTGATCGTTGCGGCCGTGGCCGGAGTGCTGACGAAACTGTTGCTGGGGAATTGCTGCAGATAGGGGCCAAACGGGAACAGCGTCGGATCCGTGCCGACGGTGCCGGCCGCGTTGGTCCGCGAGGTCAACTGGGCGATGACATTCGCCGAGCTGTTGCCGACGGCGGCGATCTGCTGGGGATAGTTCTCCAGGTGCTGGACCCTGTACAGTTCAAGCTGGCTGCGAACCGTCTGCAAATCGCTTTGCAGCGCGGACACGCGGGCGTCGGTGGACGCCTCGGTGAATTGCGGGATGACGATCGCGGCCAGAATTCCCAGGATGATCACGACGATCAGGATTTCAACCAGAGTAAATGCTTTGTTCTTCACTGTGTAACCTCCAAAAATATTTGTTCTTGTTTATCCTGCTTCCCTGCCGTTACGCTCCATATCTCTTTTGTTGCCGCTCAACCCGCCGCATGGGCGGTTCGTGCTTTCATGGCCGCGCCGCTTCGAGTGGAAGCGTCGGTCCATTGCCAAATGTCCCCGTTGGCACCGCATCAGTCCGGCTGGCCCGTTCCTGGCGCTTTTCACCTCCTTCGCGGACGGCCAAAAAAACGATATTGCGCCAATGCGTTGCGGCTGCGGGTTGGGCAGCACTCGGTCAAGGCAAAGCCGACCTGTTCTCTTATCGACGGGACAGGGGGGCGCCTTGATTAAGTCCAAAGAATTGCTTGTAAGGAAGGGCCTGCTTCAAAACGTTCATTGGCAGGCCGCGCTTCGGAAATGCGCGATGTCATCCCAAAGAAGAAGATAGGATTCAAATCGTCGGCGGGCCATTCCAATTTCTCACCGGGTCCGCCCTCACCCGGCCCTGCCCTCACCCCGGCTCGCCCTCACCCGGCCCTTCGGGCCGACCTCTCCCTCAAGGGGAGAGGGGAATAACTACCGCCGGATGATGAGGGTGTTGTTCTGACCCCCGAAACCCATGCTGTTGGACATGCAGATTTCGACCTTGGCTTTTCTGGGGGCGTTGGGGATGTAGTCCAGGTCGCAAGTGGGGTCGGGCGTGCGGTAGTTGGAGGTCGGCGGCAGGACCTGGTCGCGGATGGCCAGGATGCACGTGATCAATTCGGTCGCGCCGGCGGCGGCGATGAGGTGTCCGAGCATGCTCTTGACCGAGGACATGGGGACCTTGGGCGCCAGCTCGCCGAAGACGGCCTTGACGGCCAGCGTCTCGACCTGGTCGTTCTGCTTGGTGCCCGTGCCGTGTGCGGAGATATAGTCGATCTGGTCGGTGCGGACGTCCGCGTCGGCCAGGGCGGCCCGCATACTGGTGGCGGCGCCGTCGCCTTCGGGGTCCTGGTCGGTGATGCGGAAGGCGTCGGCGGAAGCGCCGTAGCCGACGACCTCGGCCAGCACCTTGGCGCCGCGGGCCTTGGCCTGCTCGTAGTCTTCCAGAATGAGGATGCTGGCGCCCTCGCCCAGGACGAACCCGTCGCGGGTCATGTCGAAGGGTCGGCTGGCGTGCTCGACGTCGTCGTTGCGTTGCGAGAGGGCGGTCAGGCGGTTAAAACCGGTCACGCCGTACGGGTGGATCATGCTGTGGGCGCCGCCGGTGATGATCGCGTCGGCGTCGCCGTGGCGAATCTGCATGACGGCCTCGCCAATGGCCTGCGTGCTGGCGGCGCAGGCGGTCAGCACGTTGAATGCGGGCCCGCGAACGTTGAACTCCGCGGCCAGGTGCGCCACCACCATGTTGGATTCCTGCTCCGCCTCGCGGTACAGGTCCATCCGCTCGAACGCCAGTTTGGACCAGATGCGCGTGTCCACCTTTCCGTCGCGCCAGGAGTCGATCAGCACGCCGGTGAAGGGGTCGAAGTCGATGCTGCCCTCGCCGCTGCCCAGGTAAATGCCCACGCGCGAGCGGTCCAGGTCCGCCCAGTCGCCCATGCCGGACTGCCCCCAGGCCTCGGCGGTGGCCGCGATGGCGAACTTGCAATGCCGTCCCGCGTGCGCGTGCCGGGGCGTGTCCTTCACGTGCCTGGCCAGATCGAAACCCTTGACCTGCGCGGCGAACGTGGTGGGGAAGGCGCTGGCGTCGAAAAGCTCGTTCACGCTGATGCCGCTCTTACACGCGAGCAGGGCCTCCCACGTGTCGGCCACGTTATGGCCGAGCGGATTGACCGTACCCATTCCAGTGATGACGACTCGTCTTTTCATAGTTGCCTGAGTCTCGCAAAACTCGCTTGTTGCGCCGTGTTCCCAACGGCGTAATCCGTAATCTGTAACCAGTAATCGAGAACGACCGGAGCAGCAGGAATGTCTCTTGCCGATTACCGATTACCGGTTACTGTTTACGCCGTTCTATACTTTTTCAGAACCATCGCCGCGCTTTGTCCGCCGACGGCGAAGGCCCCGCAGGCCACGTGGTCCAGCCTCGCCGGGCGGGCGGAGTCGGCGAAGTTCATTT
>CAZYDC010000384.1:0-5364 GCA_964646065.1 uncultured Planctomycetaceae bacterium
CGGGCGGCGGTGTGTCTGGCCCACGGCAATTCCAGCGGCTTGAGTTGCCCCAGTGCCGCGGCGACCTGCTCCGGTTGGGCAATCGCGGGGAGGCGAGGCATGGACCAGGTCGGCTGGCGGTCGAGTGTGAGCATTAACGCCGCTGGTGTCATAAGACATGCCCGCGCAGACTTGGGCATGGCACCCTTGCGCGTGCCACCCTTTACGATTGTGGTCGCCCCTTGCGCGGCGGCCCGTACGAAGAAGTGCGGCGTGCCCTTGGCTATCGTGACGTTGAACGTGACGCTCTTTCGTTCGCCTGGCGCAAGGTCATACGCCAGCTTCTTGGGCCCGTTGCTCTTTCCCGCGCCGGGCGGGTCGATGGTGAGCACGATGACGCCCTTGCCTCGCGAGCGGCCGAAATTCTCCACCGTCAGCGAGACCTGCTGATCGCAGCCTGGCTTGACCGGAACCAGGTCGGGCTCGTTGGACAATCGCGCTATGTCCTCGGGCGAGGCGGTGGGCGTGGTGGCCTGCCCGACCTCGAACCGGCAGGCGATGACCGCGTCCTTCACGATCTTCTGCGCCGGCAGGTCGTCGCAGGTGGCCGCGCGCGGGCCTTTTCGCGGCCCGGCGAGCGAGGGGTCAAACGGCACGAACCCAAGTTGTAGCGCGGGCGAGTCGGCCCGCAGGGTGAACCGTCCGGCCCGAGGCGCCTCGAACAGTGGGTCCGCCGCCAGGCTGTGTGCGTCGCAACCTTGGGATTGCCAATGCTCCAGCGGGAAATGGTTGAAGGCCAGGGCCTTTCCATCGTCCCGCCAGTACAGGTTGCGGTCGGCGAAAACGGTGGGCTTGACCCAGTTCCCGCTGACCGGGCCGCCGCTGGCACCGTACACGATGTTGTTCTCGAAGACCATCGTGAGCACGGCCTCCGCGCGGCCGGGGCTGATCTCGCAATCTCGCGCCAGGGCGAAGATGTTGTTGCGGACGACGGCATCCTTGGCGTAGTTCTGAAAGAATCCGGCGCCCTGCGTTCGGTAGACCAGGTTGTTCTCGACGCGGAAGAACGCGCTGGCCTGGTCCTGGTAGATGCCCCATCCGCCGTAGCCGTACGCGCTGATGTCGTGGAACACGTTGCCCACGATGGTCGAGCCCGGGTGCAGGCCCAGCGTATAGATGCCGCCCAGGTCGCTCAGCACGCCCATGCCGATGTGGTGGACGTGGTTGTACTCGAACCGGTTGGCGATCGTGTAGGACGGGCAGTAGCTCCACGTCCAGCCCGACGAGATGCCGCTGTAGCGGAAGTTGAAAATCTCGTTGTGATGCACGTGGCAGTATCCGCTGTCGCCGATCCACACGCCGTGCCCGCTGTGGTACAGCACGCCGCCGTCGCGGATGACGCAGTCGGCGATCTCGGTGTCGGTTCCTGGCGCCGCGTCGCGACCGGCCAGCAGGTACGGATGCTTTCCGGCCGGGCCCCACATGCCGATGTCCAGGCCCTCGAAGGCGCCCGTGCCGATGAGCGTCTGGCCGCCGGTGTTGTCAGCCCCGCCGCGCAGCCCCGACTCGCTATCGACCTTGATTCCGCCGCCGCCCAGGTCGTACAGTTCGCACGCCAGCACGCGGGTCCGCCGGCTGCCGGTGCCGATCTCGACGGCGTACTGCGCGATCCGCGACACGCGGCAGCCGTACAGCACGCAGTCCTCCGTCGCCTGGAGCTTGATCGCGCCGGGCACGCAGTTGGCGCCCTGAATCGCGCCGGGGTTCGACTCCGGCAGCCGCCACTGGGCGTGGCGGAAATCCAGGTTCTCCAGCCGCACGTGGCGGACCTTGTCGCCTTCGACCTCGCCGCGCAGATGCACCAGCGTCTCCAGCCGCGGCGCGATCCCCTGCGTGTTTTCCGGCCGCTCGCCCGGCAGCGGCATGTAGTACAGCGTGCCGGTGGGGCGGTCCAGGTACCACTGGCCCGGCTCGGCCAGGTCCTCGAAAACGTTCTCGACGTAGTAGCGGGCGTTGAGGTTGTTCTCGTCGGACAGGTCGCTCAGCGCGAGGTTCGCGAAGTGCATGACCTTGGCCGATTCGTCCACGCTCGCCAGGTGAAGGTGGCTGTCGAACCAGTGTTGCAGCGTCACGACGTCCACGTCGGAGAGGTTCCGCCACGAGGCCTGCACCTGGCCGGCCTCGAACCCCGCCGACTTCACTCGGTGAAACATGCCGTGCCGGCCTTCGGGCAACTCAGCGAAGCGGAAGTACCCCTCTCGCGGGCGCCGCGTTCGCGGCCGCCGAACGCCGTTGACGAAAAGCTGCGTGAAGTTCCATTGCTGCCTTTGTGGCGAGGGCGTCTCGCCCTCGTGTGTCGCGGGCATCTTGCCCGCGTCTTGCTGTTTCTTTTGTTCTTGCTGTTCGCGAAGAAAAGACCCGGACGCAGGCGGGACGGTCGCCGCGGCGACCAAGATGCCCGCGTCACAAACGTCAGTCAGCCGCGCGGTCCAGCAGGTCTTGTCGTTGTGCGAGGTCACTGTCCAATCGCCGATGACCTGCCCGCCGCTGAGGATCGGCGACTCGCCGGGGTACGCACCGTACGTCACGGGCGCCGCGGCCGTGCCGGAATCCTCCGGCAGCAACTCCAGCGTCTGCCCGAGCGTGTAGGTTCCGCCGCGAAGCAGCACGCGCACGGGGGACTGGCTCCGATTCCGTCGTTTGGAATCGGTGCCTGTCCCCTCTTGGCCTCGTGCGGCCGCCAGGAGCGAGCGAACGGCGTCGCGCGCCCGGAAGATCGTAGCGAACGGGCCGTCGACGCGAGCGCGCTTCGTCCCGGCCTTGAGGTTCCGGGGCGCATCGGGCGAGCGGCCGGACCAGTCATCGCAACCGTCGGGCGAAACATAAAAGATTTCAGGTTGAGCAGGCATTGCGTTCCTTTTCTTTCTATGACTGTGCGGCACAGGCGTGCGGAATCCCGATGAACATCGGAACCCTCGGCCGTGTTTCCAAAGCAACCGGAAGTGTACCCGCCCGGCCAGCCGCAATGAACATGTTTTCTCCAATCGCCCCGTTTGCTCCGCCCCGTTTCTGCCCGATTCGGAAGCCGTTCTGCCCGACCGGGAAGCCGTTCTGCCCAATCCTGCCCAACGGGGAACCCGTTCTGCCCATCTGGCCCCCGTTCTGCCCGATTTTACAGGCTTCCCAAAACCATAAATGCAGTGCGTAAAGCACATTATGAATCATCGGACCCTCATGGCGCGTTTTTTTTCGCATATTTTCAGTTCGCCTCTGGCTCATCCGGCTGGGTGAGCTGACATTCACGAGCCCGCGGCTCGAGTCTGCCGAATGGCGGCCTTTCCTATTCAGATGTCAAACCCTTCTGCCTGAGGGAAAAAAACGTCACTCGCGGGTTTATATCAAGCCCGCGTGGGGCGCGCAAAGGAAGCACGCGCCCCTTATTGATTAACGTTTCGTTCGCGAGGTTATTGCATTCATTCCGAGATTAATTTCTATTTTTCATTCATGCTGGCGGCGATCTTTCTGAGCAGTTTGACCGTGTTTTCGTCGTCGGAAGCGCCGGCTCGGAGGCAATTGGCAGGTGGTAATCGGTAATCAGGAAAAGCGAGGCGGAGGTTTCGCTTTTCCTGATTACCAATTACCCAATCACGCACCCTTATGGATGGGCGCATGAGACGCGGTGTGGTTCGCGTGATAGAACGTTGAGGTTCCGGCATCGGCATTGTCCGACGACGCGGGGGCGAGCAGGTCAACCACGCCGTCCGATGCCGTCGCGGACGGCGCATCGTAGGCGGGCGTGGGTTGGGGCGTGACAAGCGTAGCGACGGGGCTTTGGAAATTCGCCTGGATCGCCGCGCCGGCAAGGATAGAGATGACGGGCGCGGATGAATCCACGGCGGCGCCAGCGGTGCCGGAAGCGGCAAGGGCGGGAGCGAGGGCCGCGCTGGTCGGCGAGGTATTCAAAAGCGGGCCGGACGGATTCACGGTCGATGCGACATTCGCCGGCGAATGGTAACTCACGCGCGTGGGCTGATTCCCGACCGAGACACCAGTTGAAGGCGATCCCTGAATTACATTTCCCGAACTGTCCACTGCCGGGGTGTTATAGCCAACGATCCCTGTACTGGCCAAACAGATCGGATCATAGACGCCGAACCGGGTCCAGATGATGGGATCAAAGACGATGGGGTCGGTCCTAATGATCGGATAACCGAGGATACCCAAGTTTTGCTGCGGCGCGACGGTCACGCTGCCGTCCTGGCCGACCGTAACCATCTGGTTTGATTGAACGGCCCAATTGTAGTAACCCAAGTTGAGTCCGTCACTGGCGGCGGGAGTGGCCTGGACACTGAGGACGTAGTTGCCGGCGGCAAGTCCTGCCGGCAACGCGAAGGTCTGCTGGATGTCGTCGGAGGTCTGGCCGTCGTTAGCGACATTCACGTCCTGAGTGAACGACGTGACGGGGATGGGGTCGGACTGGAACTGATACCCCCCCAAACCGTTGAAACATACGCCGTTTCCCCATGTGTAAACCGGCGTGGCCGAAACAGTGAAGTTCACCGGGCCGACCTCGGCCTGGCTGCCGTAGTTGTACACGCTAACCGTCGCCGAGATGTTCGATCCGTCGGGGCTTTGAACGTTGCCCCAGTAGACGCCAATATTCACTATCGGCACAACCGACGCGCTGCCGTCCTGGGCAACCCTGACAATACTTGTGTCTGCTGTATCGTAATCGCTAAATACTCCCAAGGGGATGCCATCGCCGTTGGTGGGAGAGACCTGGAGGCTCAGGGTATAGTCGCCGGCGGCAAGCCCTTGGGGCAATGTGAAGGTCTCCTGGAAGTCGTCGGAGGTCCCGCCGTCGTTCGCGACATTCACATCCTGGGTGTCCGACTGGAGGAGGATGGGCGCCTGGCTCGACGATGAATACTTCGGCATGAGCCAGATACCGAAGCTCACCTGGCCGACATCGGTCACATTGCTGTAGTTGTACATGCTGACCGTCACGGAAAAGTTCGATCCGTCGGCGGTGTGAATGGTGCTCAATTTGTCGCCGATGTCAAGGATCGGCGTAATCTCCACGCTGCCGTCCGGGGTAACCGTAAGAGTTTCATAGGGGGAATTGACATTGTCGGACGGGTTGGCGTCGGCGCCGTCGAGCGTGTCGGCCTGGACGACCAGGTAATATTGTCCGGCGACGAGTCCCGCCGGCAGCGTGAAGGTCTCGGGGGTGTCGTCGGTGGTTTGCCCGTCGTTTGCGATGTTCACGTCCTGGGTGAATGACGTGACGGGGATCGCCTGGCCGTCCACCTGTCCGCTGGCGGAAAGATAGATGGTGAACTGCACCATGCCGACCTCGGCGGAATCGCCGTTGTTGACCACGCT
>CAZYDC010000385.1:0-5357 GCA_964646065.1 uncultured Planctomycetaceae bacterium
CCCGCCGCGGCGGCCAAGGCCTTGACCGACAAGTCCAACTCGATGCCTCCGCCCTCCAGCGAGCAGCCGGGATAATATCCGACCACGCTCATCGGTTCCCTCGCTTTCGGCAGACGCTGAATATTCTCTGAATTTCTTTGCGACCGGCGATCTTGTGCCCGGTGAGTTTGAGCTTACCGCGGGCCATCATCGCCGGAGCGATGGTCACGTCGCTAAGCAAGTCCATCGTGGCCGTCTTGTACCGCCGAACGAGCGCAAACTCGCCCATCCGCCCGGTCTTCTCCACCGTTTTCAAGAACGACTCGTGAAACGCCAAGACTTTCTTCTGCTCGGCGGATACCTTGCCCTGCCGGTAAGACATCTGCCGCAAGGCATCCATGACAGCCGCCGGGTCCAGTTCCTTGGGGCATCGCTGCGTGCAGGTCAGGCACCCCGCGCAACTCCAGATCGCCTTGCAACCCAGAATCTTCTCGGTAGCGCCCGCGTCGCCGATCTGCACCAGCCGCATGACCTGGTTGGGCGTCAAATCCATGTACGCCGCCATCGGACAGCCGGCCGTGCATTTGCCGCACTGATAACACAAGCCCACGTCGACGCCGGTTTCCTCCAACACCGCCTGCGACAAAGAAGATTGTTTCCGATGAGCCAAAGTCCGTCTCCTGCTGCAATGCACCACCTGCTATGACAAGCGGTGCCTCATATCAATTCCAGTCCGGGAAGCAAAACGCAGAGCGTCCGTCTCGAACCTCCATCGGCCCTCCCAGGCCCTGAAGACTGCACTTCTAGTTTACCGCCAGCCCTGACGACGATCAAGGAGAATCAGCCTTTTTCAGCCGGCGCGAACGATCTTCGCCCTCACATCCTGGACCGTGCGAGCCCCGCCGGCCAACAAGTCGTCCACGACGCCGCGGGCCGATGCAAGTGCGTCCTCGCTCACCAGCAGGCTCGGGCCGACCGCCTCCGCCACGGAAGCGTCGTAGATTCGGCGATGCGCCTGGCGGCCGTCGCTTTCCCATGCTTCCTCAATGCGCCGCTGGCCCCGGCCCCGTCGGCCTACGGACAGGAAGAACATCAGGTTCATCCGCCGCAGGGCCGATTCCGGCACGCCGTTGGTTTCGCAAATCTGCTCGCGGGCCTGCTCGAAGGTATCCGCGTGCAGGTTCGTGGCCAGCATGTGGCCGGCCAGGCGGAAATATTGACGGAGTTCCTCGCCCCACAGATACGCATAGAATGGCCCGCTGCCGATCTCGTGGCAGATAAAGCACTGCCGCGAGGACGGCGGCACTTTCATGCCAAGCTCGATGCTCCCGATGCCGTCGGCGGGGACAAGTTGCACGTCGGCGGGCACGAAATTGAGCAGCGCGCCCATCACGGTGGTCTTGCCCGCCCCGCCGGGCAACGCCCCGATCAGGAACGACGCCCCGCCACCGATCGCGGCAAGACAATACGCCGCCAACTCCCGCGTGACCGTCCCGGCCTCGACCAAGTCCACGATGGAAAGCATCCTGCCGCCGCGCTGGTTGCAGCGTTCGATCTCGCGACAATGTTCCAGAACACGTTGATATTTCGGCTGACTATTCTCCACGGCACTTCCTTGGTTCGTACTAGCGTTTTTGGATTTCATAGTACCATTGCGATTCCATATCTTCTCGCCGGATAATACATACTATCAAACGCTATTTCAGCATAGAAACAGTTGCGTTGCTTTCCATCGCCGGATAGTATGTTCGGTAAGGTCCTAATATAGAAAGGATGACCCCATGCCAAGACTCGCGTTAGCAAAGATTCCCGCCAATGTCCTTCAGGCCGAACTTGAAAGAAGGGCCAACCGGGCCGCAAGGAAAATTCGCAAGCTGCTCCGCGTCCGCGCCAACCTGGACGCTCAGATCGCCGAGCTTGAAGCCATTGCCGGCACCAAGACCGCGCCGAAGGCGAAACCCGGCCCCAAGCCCGGTAGAAAGCCCGGCCGAAAACCCGGTAGAAAGCCCGGCCCAAAGCCCGGTCCCAAGCCTGCCGCCAAAGCACCTCGCAAGCGGGGAGTCTTCGCCCAGACCGGTCAGGAATTCGTGCTTGCCCTGGCCAAAGGCAAAGGGGCCACCACCGGTGAAATAAACACAAAGTGGGTTGACGCCGGCCGCGGCGGCAAGGCCGATATCGTCTTGAGCAAGATGGTCAAGGATGGAAAGCTCAAGAGGGAACCGCTGCCCAAAGGTCAAAAGGGCAGTACGTATACGATTGCATAATTCAAATGAACACTTGTAATAACAACGACCTCGCTCCGGCGGGGTCGTTTTGTTGGGAGCGTTATGTTTGTGCCTTTGCAATAAGAATTAATTCGCGGTAGACTGCGCTCGTTAAACGGGAGCATAACCATGATGCGCAGAGTAATTCTTACGGTTCTGGCAGCGGTCGGGGTTGTCGGTTTGGTGTTGTTCATACGCAACATGCCTGGCAAGGATTTGCCGTGGTCTTTTGGCGCCAAGGAAGCTGCCCGGAGGCAGGACGAAACAGCCAAGGCACTGAAAGTCCTGAAGGAAATCGACCTTGACCTTGGCAACAAGGTCTCGATGAAACTAGTCCTCATCCCAGCCGGCAGATTCATAATGGGCAGCTCAAAGGACGAAAAAGACTATCAGCCCGGGGAAGGCCCGCCGCACGAGGTGACGATCAACAGGCCGTTCTACATGGGCATCGATACGGTGACAGGGGACCAGTATGAGCAAGTAATGGGGAAAACCCCCACCCGATTCGTTGGCGGCATAAACCTGGGTAAGACAAACCCCATCACAAGTGTTTCGTGGGAAGATGCCGTCAAGTTTTGCGAAACAGTGTCCCAGAAGACTGGAAAGATAGTATCCCTCCCGACGGAAGCTCAGTGGGAATGGGCCTGTCGAGCGGGGACGACGACGACTTTCTTTACCGGGGACACCATCAGCACGCTTGATGCGACGTACCTCGGACACACTGTCTATGATGGGAGGCAAAGAGGAGCGTGGAGTGGAAAGACACTTCCGGTTGGAAGCTTCAAGCCAAATGCTTTCGGCCTGCGCGACATGCAAGGATACATCTGGCAGTGGTGCAGCGATTGGTTCGATATTGCTTATTACGTCAATTCACCCAAAACCGACCCGGAAGGGCCGAACGAGAGGAAGGAGAGTCGCATCCTCCGTGGCGGCGCGTTGAGCAGCCTCCCCCTGGATTGCCGCTCTGCCCGCCGTTTCGGATATCCGCCGACCGTCCGTTACGGGGACATCGGTTTCAGGGTAGCGGTTTCTCTGGACGAGGAACAACATTCCCCATAGACAAGAGCCCCAAGCGGAATCTGAATTGAAATAGGCCCCCTCGTCGTTCAGGCATAACTGACCGGCAGTGTGGAGATCAGTTTTCCCATCGCAGCCACCAGGTCTTCGGGGCATTTGCGCGTGTTCACGCAGACCCAGCGGTCGAGCAGATTCTTTTCCTCGAGCCAGTCCAGTTCGGCCTGCGAGGGCGAGTCGTCCACCCAGTAGAAATCGTCTCGCAACGCCTCGGTCTTGAGCGTGTCAAAATTGGTCGGGCTGATGCGTCTCAACATCGGCATCATGTCGTCCGGCGCGTAGAGGTGCAGGTAATGAAGCACGGGGCGGACATCGCCCTTGCATCGCGAGGTCAGCCAGTAGCAGTGAAAGTTGGCCAGGGCGAACGTCAGGAACTCCCGCGCGTGGTTGGCCAGAATCACCACCGGCGACGTGGGAGAGTCCTTGCCCAGAAGAACGCCGTCGATGTCCAGGTACAAGTTTGCCATGCCCTCCTTATCGGCAAGAAAGAGGCGTGTCTTTTGTCCACTAACAAAGATAATCACAAAGAGCACCAGGCACGCCAAGAGCACCAAGAAAAGCACAGAAAGGCTCTGATGCTAGAAAAAACAACGAAGACAAAAATAGCCGATGATACAAATCTTTCAGTCTGATTCTAATCCGTTCTTGGTGCTCTTGGTGTCCTTGGTGATCTCCGTTTTTCGGTGCAGGGTCAGCCACAGGGCGCCGCCGGCGCCGACGAGCACGAACCCTGCCGCCGGGGGCAGGAGGATCATCCAGAGGCGCTGGTCGCCCAGCCACTGGCCCGCCTGGCCCATGGCCATGCCGCCCAAGAAGACGGCCAGCCCCTGGACCAGGCTCATAATCGCGTAGATTGTTCCGAATTGACGAGGCTCGACGCGGGAGGCGGTCGCCAGGAACGTCGGAAATTCCGCGGACCAGCAGAACATGGCGGCCATGTACGCGATCGAGGTCAGCAATTGGCTGCGGGACAGCAGCCCGGCCAGCAAGACGGTCCCGCCCAACAGGCCGGGTGCCACCATGAAGACCCGCCTGCCCACGTGCTCGGGCAGCAGGCTCAGCAGGATTCGCGAGATCACGTACGCCAGCCCGCCGGCAGAGAGCACGACGCCCGGCGAGATGACGATGCCGCTGTAACTGGCGCTGCGCATGACACGCGGCAGCCACGCGCCGATCAGGTTGTCGCAGGAGCAGTGGATCGACAGCACCACGATCAGCAGCACCGCGCCGGTGGATAGGCCGCGCAGCGAAAACGCCGAACTTGCCGCCTTCGCCGCCTGCTCTTGGAGCGAAGCCGCGGCCAGCCCGCCGCGCTGGCGAAACAGCGATGCGCAGGTCAACAGCACGACGGCCATCGCAGCCAAGGGAACGTGCAGCACATACGCGAACGGCACGCCCTTGGCATTGAGGCGCAGCAGGAACTCGGCCAGCAGCGGAAAGAGCATCCCCACCAGGCTGGCCGTCACCAGTTGCAGCGACAGCACGCGGCGCTGGTGTTTGGGGAACAATCGCACCAGGTAGCCCGGAACGGCCGTGCCGATCAGCCCCTGCACGAAGAACGACAGCACGATGATGGCCGCCAGCATGAAGGTGAAGTTGAAGGCCACCGCGGTCAAGGCCAGGCCGGCGCCCGCGCCCGCCAGGCCCACCCGCAGCACGCGAAAGGGCCCGTACCGATCCATCGCCAGGCCGCCCAAAAGCCCGCCGACGGCCCCGGGCAGATTCCCGATGCACAACAACAGCCCCAACCGGGGCAGGTCCAGATTGAAGTACGCCTGAAGAGCGTTCCCGAAAACCGGCAGCAGGCCGCCCGCGATACCCGAAACGGCGCAGAGCAGCATGACGCCGCCCGCCCACAGAAACCGCCTCGATGAGGCCGCTCGCGTAAAATTACTCAAAGACATTCGCGATAGAGTGCGGGAGAAAGGCGGGCCTGTCAACTGGAATGAAAGGGACTGTCCCCATTTTGCGCCGTTTGCAAAATGGGGACAGTCCCGAATGGCATGAAGATAAGCGATAAGTCAGTTACATAAGAGGTTC
>CAZYDC010000386.1:0-5297 GCA_964646065.1 uncultured Planctomycetaceae bacterium
CGTGGAATTGCCGATAGCCCTGGCGGCGGCCTGCGCGGAGTTGCGGCGGCCGCCCCCCACCGCTGCCACGTTCCAACCGGCCCGCGCGCAAAGCACGCCCAGCGCCGTGCCCACCTTGCCCGGGCCGATGATCGCGATGTCGGGATGGCTTGCGTTTTCCACGCCCTATGCTCCACGGGGTGCCATGCCCAAGTCCGCGCGGGCATGTAAACCCCACTTTCACATGCCCGCGCGGACTTGGGCATGGCACCCAACATCACCCTTGCCAGACGCCGCTGAACACCTCGACGGCCGGGCCGGTCATGTAGACGTGATTGTCTTCCAGCCGCCATTCCAGTTGCAGGTCGCCGCCGGGCAGGTGCGCGGTGATATGGCGGTCGGTCTTGCCGGTGAGCACTCCTGCCACGCACACGGCCGAGGCCCCGGTGCCGCAGGCCAGCGTGATGCCGCTGCCGCGCTCCCAGGTCGCCATCGTCACGTGCGAGCGGTCATGCACCTGCACGAAATGGGCGTTGATCCGCTGCGGAAAAATCGGATTGTTTTCGATTTCCGGCCCGATCTTGGCCAGCGGCACGGCCTTGACGTCCGGCACGTACATCACGGCATGAGGGTTGCCCATGGAAAGGCAGGACATCTTCATGGCCAGAACGGAGGTGCGGATGGGCATGTCGATGATCCGGCGATTGGGATAGTTCACGGGGATCTTGTCGGCGTCGAGGATCGGTTCGCCCATGTCCACGGTCGCCTGGCGGACCTTGCCGTCCTCGCCGAGTTTCAGCTCGATCGTGCGGACGCCCGCCAGCGTCTCGACGCGCATGGGGTTGGCCTTCGAGCGGCCGTGGTCGAACGCGTACTTCGCGACGCACCGCACGCCGTTGCCGCACATCTGACTTTCGCTGCCGTCGGCGTTGAACATCCTCATGCGAACGTCGCCGACGCTGCTGGGCAGAATCAGGATCAGCCCGTCGCCGCCGACGCCGAAATGCCGGTCGCTGATCGCCATGGACAAGGCCGCCGGGTCGGCGACCTCCTGGTCAAAGCAGTCCACGTATACGTAATCGTTGCCGATGCCTTGCATCTTGGTGAAGCGTAAACTCATCGCGTTCCTTTCGACTGGTTCGTATGGAAACGATTATACGGCATCGGCGGACATTGACAAGGAGATACGCTCGACGGTCCTTGCTTCGCCCCCTACGGCCTGAACGAAGCGACTTGCACCAGTTGGATTTCATCCATCTCGGGCAAGTCGGAATCGTTCGTGACAAAGGCCGCGGCGCCGGACTCTATGGCGGTCGCGACGTGAATTGCGTCGGGGGTGCCCAGCCGGTACTTCGCTCGCAACTGGGCGGCGCGGTCGGCGATTTCGTACGTCATGTCCACCCAGCGGCAGTTCTTGAGTTGGCGCAGTAGGGCATAATAGGAATCGGCCAGATCCTCGGCCTTGCGACGATATGGCGCCACCTGGATTTCGAGCAGCGCCAGCGTTGAAATAATGGCGCGAGTTCGTCCGGCTTCCAAGACCTCGATGATCTCACGCGCCGCCGGCGCGAAACGCTCGTCTCCCTCCAGATGGTAAATGAGGATGCAACTATCCAGAGCGATGCACTTCTGGTGAACGATGAAGTTTATCAACGACGCTCGCGGATTTTCCATGATTGCCGTTCGCCTTTGAGATACCGACTCGCCTTGCCGTACAGCCCCTTGCCGGAACCGGCCAGCGCCTTGGCGACGCTCACGGGCCTGGCCATGATGATGACGTACCCACCCTTGGGGACCACCAACAGTTCGTCGCCGGGGCCAACGCCTAGATGCTCGCGGGCCTCCCGAGGAACCACCACCTGATTCTTTTGGCTGATCTTCACGGTCGTCATGTGTAACTCCTACTTTACATTATATCCAAAAGTAAAGCAGGCCTCAACGTTTTACCGGTTGGCTATGAAGAATAGTTTCCGGGGGTGGACGACCGGATCGCGGACGGCGGAATGAGGGCCCCACATCTTCCTCGCGGACATCTTCGACCCCACCGACGGCGCGGGCGTGCCCTGGTTCGTACACTTCCCCGCCTGGAAGTAATCGAGCGAGGTTCTCCGCCAATACAACGCGGTCATTCGCGACGTCTGCCGCGCCGAAAAGAACGTGCATCTGGTCCCCATGCACGACGCCTTCCTCGGCCACGGGTTCTGCTGCCGCCAATTCTGGAAACCCTGCTACCGCGGCCAGGACCCGACCTACTGGTATTGCGAGATCATCGAAGACCCCAACCCCCGCGGATACGACGCCCTCCGCAGACTGTTCCTGCTGGAAATCGCCAAGGCCTTCCCGTAGGGCGTGCCGGTCGTCCGCGACCCGCACGCGGAATCTTCGCCCTGGCCGCCGCCGCACGGTCCAACCCGACAGCTCTCCCCGGCGTACTGGTCCGCCTTGATCTGGCCCGGGATGTCGTGCTGTTCCGCCGAAACCCCGTCGCTGCCCGCCCTGCGGGGTGAGGGGGGCGTTGTCGCAATCTGGCCTGAGTTATCTGCCATGACAAAGCTCCTGACCCAAAAGCAATAGGCCCGCCATCGTCATGCGCACGATGTCGGGCCTCTGGAAACGTGACCCCGCCTAATTGCCCTCGTGAGCTTTCTTGGCGCATTCCCCATTTCCATACAATCAAAAAACAAGTGAAAATTCAGCGATTGTGGGTCCAGGGGCTGGGATTTCCCCTGACGTCGTACTTATATATGGTTGTCGTTATGGCGGATAGAAATGTCTTTCCGGCTGCCAACCCACCAGGATAGCAGTGCCATGACTTGATTACTTTATATTCCGTGTAACCATCTTTGGGTGGGCCCT
Source organism: uncultured Planctomycetaceae bacterium (assembly GCA_964646065.1). Classification (GTDB taxonomy): domain Bacteria; phylum Planctomycetota; class Phycisphaerae; order SM23-33; family SM23-33; genus CAZYDC01. The sequence continues at coordinate 2,836 of CAZYDC010000386.1, forward strand.
CAAGGATACAACATTCGCTAATCGTACCCCCGCTCCTGGGTTCATTGAACACGACCATCAGCATATTGTCGTCGCCTTTAATTGGGTAGATTGCCCAATTGTCGGCGGCGGTACAGGATTCACCAAGTGCTTCCCACACATCGTGGCGGGACATGTCCGGATGCAGATTGGAATGTACCATGGTATCGTACTGGCCCGGGCAAAACCAGAGCCCCAATAGGAAGACGCAGATGGCGACAATCACCAAGCGCCGATGGCGGACAGAGTTTTCCCTCCCCGGATCGGTCCCTCCAGTGACTGCGACAGGGTTTATGCTTCCTTTAACTTTCCCGTACAAATCATGCCGAATGAGCAGGATTATGCTGAAGACCGCAATTGCGGCCATGTACATTGAAGGAGAAATGGAATACGTCCAGAAAAACTCCACACCCATATAGAGCAGATGGCTGGAAGACATGAGGCTTTCCAATAGCTGAAATAATCCAAAGCACCCGATAGCGGCGATGATGATTAATCTGGCGGTGCGCGCTCTGGATCGCATTAGAATCGCGCCAAGAGCCAACGCTATCGCCGCTGCGGCTTGGAATACGATGAACAGCCCACGAACAATCGGGGCTGATCCGCCGACACCCGCGATCAATATACCAACCGCTATGACTGCATAAGAGGCGCCGATCAGCAAAGCGGCAATCGTCAATACTCTCGCCGCTGACAACCAAGGTGGAATCACACCTTCTGTGCCACCCGTCTGCTTGGCAAGACGTGGCCACGGCGTCGTGAGCACGACAACGATGGTCAGCAAAGGGAATATTTCATTACGGGCAAATCCAAAAACGAGCCTAGCCCAGTCCACAAGTTGCTGTGGAGGAATGAAATCCAAAAAGTTGAACCCCAGGCTGTTGGTAAACCCCGAGATCGCCGCCACCGAAACCGCTGTGACAAGAATCCAACGGCTGATCGATGCGCCAGCCAGACCGATAACAGCGCCGGCAACGATCGCCAATCCAGCAAGACCGATCAAGGCCCCTGTAGCGGTCGGCCCTCCGCCCCATAGGAGCGTGAAGAATCCTGATGTCAGCCACAGGAGTCCGAAAACAATCGAAGCAATGAACAGCAAACGATAGATCGCTGCACGCTGTAAGTCACCTGGAAGGTCTTGATTTTCGGAAGGTGCGGATACCGGATTAGTGGTTTTAGAATGGTCGCAGCCGCAAGTCGGGCTCAACGAATCGTTTATCTGCGAAGGACCAGTTAGGGGATTCGAGACAGTCATGTCAGGCGATTCAGCCGAAAAACTCCAAGTGCGGCACGAAGGGCATTTACCGTCAACCATTGGAATCACATTCATGTGGCACTTCGGGCATTCCTGCATATTCGGGACCTCACCAGACATTTCATAGAAGTTGTCTTGCCGACCACCATCGCTGGGCGTTCCCACGATTCTATCTCGCATCATGGTGCCCACAAGACAATTCCCGGTGCCCCTTTCCCCTCGCCAGGCCGCCCGCGAAAACGGGCTTGTCCCCAGGATGCCCCTTTGCTTTTGGGCCACTCTCACGATGCCAGCTGTCCCTCCATCGTCTACATTTCATGCCCGCAGTTTCGGCACTTCCGCTTGCGTCGTCGGCCCCCGAAGCGATCCCGCGTGTAGACCACCGGCAGATCCCTGCACCCGAGTCTCTGCACTTCAATCCGCGTTCGTCGCCGTCGCCGGAAAGCTCGCTCAGTTTCAATACTTTTCTGTCGTTGTCTGTCATCGTTATCTCCGTATCAAAGAGGACAGCTTCAAGGGCTTGTTTTCATCGACAAAGGTGTTCATGCCCGGAAGACTCGCGCACAGCATCGAAGCGGCGACGGCGCACCCCACAAGGCAATCGAACCAGTGGTTGTCAATCACGTTGACGCGACCCTTCCACACGTCCACGACGCGGTTGCGGCCCTGTGTGCGGATGCGGTACTCGCTGGTTAGGTGCGGCAACCTGAGGCTATCTTATCGAAGACAAAAAGGCGAGGTCTCAGCTACGCCCTCTATCGCACGAACTACGCTCAGTCTGATGATTCTGAAGAATCGATCCGAAAAAATGAATAATATTTGCGACGGCTAGACACGGCTGGCCATGAAGTTATGTATGTCAACATTTATTGTGTATCGTATTTTCTGGACAACAGCCAAATTCATGTTATAATACAGAAAGTGGTCATCGTGACGTGGATGTGTCGGACCCGGGCTTGATAGAAGCCCGTGGATGCTATTTGACAACTGAATATGAGCAGCGGGAAAGGACATTGACGGTTGACCTGGCCCCATGGGCCGATTGAACGGCGCAGGGACGAACTCTGCCGTGGCCGGGCTCACACGTCAACCCGCAAGAAAGCAGCACAGCGAGATCGCATGGACGACCCTCCATTAGGGGCATGATCGGGGTCATGGTCGGATTTCAGGATGGAAGATGAAAAACTTT
>CAZYDC010000387.1:0-5279 GCA_964646065.1 uncultured Planctomycetaceae bacterium
GCCCATCGCGAGGGCAGTTCCCTGCCGCTGGTGGTGGACGTGACCGACGCGCTGAAGCTCGACGGCGACAACGAGGTGGTGCTCTGCGTCCGCGACGCCATCGGCGTGGTCAGCGAGGAGTTCGTGGACCAGTTCAACAGCAAGACCACCGAGGCCGACTGCCACACCAACGCCGACTTCCTGAGCAACACGCGGCTCTTCGTCAACCTGGAATCGGTGTACCTGCGCACGGCCCCGGCGGTGCGAATCAACCAGGTCGTCGTGCTGCCCAAGCCCGACCAGGGCAAGCTCAAGGTGCTCGCCCGCGTCGAGAACACCACCCGGGAAGCCAAAGACGTGGAAGTGGGCCTGACGTTCAGCAGTTCGGCAAGGAAATCGAGACGGCCTTGCCCGAAACGAAGGTCCACATTGACGCCGGGCAGACAAAGGAAGTGCCGCTGGAATGCACAGTCAAGGGGCTTGTCGAATATACGCCCCGCAATCCGGCGCTGGCCCGGCTGGAGGTTTTCATCCTGGGCAACGCGCCCGCCGCCGATGCCGCCAAGTCCGGCCGCGAGAAGATGACCGCGACGGCCAACCTGGATAATTTCGCCCAGCGGTTCGGTTATCGCCAGCTTCGCGTGCAGGGCACGCAGTTCATGTGGAACGGCCACCCCAAGCGGATGCTGGGCGCGTTCCAGCATTGGCCGGTGGCCATGTACGAGCGGCAGGAAGGCATCGAGGCCAGCCGCGACTACGAGATCACCGGGCCCTGGATTCCGCTGGACGTGTACGACGAGATCGGAAAGATGACCTACCCGTACATGGACGGCACCGGCGCGATGGGCTGGAAGTGGCTCAATAACAATCGCGTGCAGGAAAGCGGCCGCCGCGTCGCGGTGGAATACGCCTGGCTGACGGGCTACCACCCCAGCGTCATCGGGTACGACATGGCCAACGAGAGCTTCCACTACGACCCGTACGTCTCGGGAGTGGAAGGCCAGGCCAGGCACGGCGAACTGCTCGCGCAGATCTCCAAAACGATGCATGACAAGGTCGATCCGGACCTGTGGGTCTTCAGCGACGGCGACGAGAGCCTGGGCGGGCGAATCAACTTCTGCTCGTTCCATTATCTCAACCAGGGCATCCAGGGCAATTGGGGCCGGTGCGACGGAAACGGAATCAACGACCCGTTCCACGGGTGCTTCCACTATGCTCCCGACGACTTCTACATCAACGGCGCCGCCCAGGCGCCCAGGACCGGAACCGTCCTCTTCGAGAACCCCGATTGGAAATACGGCTCCTGCGCCTGCGCCGAGACGGAAACCTTCTGGTTCTTCGACCGGCAGGACGGCATTTTCCCCTCCAGCTACCTGGGCGACAAGTGCGCCGTGTCGTCCAACTATCAGTTCTACACCGGGCGGGGCATGAACTGGTGCAAGCAGTCGCTGGACGCCTACCGCGACATGGACATGACGCTGACCTGCGGCATCTACTGGCGCCCCTTCCTGGCCACCGGCGTGCAGCACGTGACCTTCATCATGCCCCAGCAGGAGGTGCGATATTACTCCGGCGCCAAATTCGACCGCCGGCTGGACGTCGTCGATGACGAATTCCAGCCGGGCATGTTGACGTTCACCTGGCAATTGCTGGACGAGAACGGCCGGCGAGTGGACGGCAAGCAACTGGGCGGGATTTCGACCACGAAATTCCTCGATCGCGACCGGATCAAGTTCGACATTCCCACGGTCAGCAAGCGCACGCAGTTCACACTGAACATGAGCCTGACCAAGGACGGCGTCCTGCGGGCCGGAGAAGAGCGGCTCGTCGAGGTCTGGCCGGCGGTCACGTCGGTCAAGGCCCAACCCCTGGCGGCCGTGCCGGCCGTGTTCGACCCCAAGCATGGAATCGACTTCGCTCTTCGGCAGCTCGGTTGCCCGTTCAAAACTCTTGAGACCCTCGACCCCAAGACCCTGGCCGACTACACCAGCCTGATCGTCGGGCCGATGGCCATCGACGACACCATGTCCGCCCAAGGCCAGGCCGTCCGCAACTTCGCCGGCGCGGGCGGGCGAGTGATCCTGCTGGAGCAGGCCTCCATGCTGGCCCTGCCGGCCGACACGTACGTCGAGCACCAGGGCACGTTCAGCCAGGCATTAGTGACCAAGAGCGCCGCCGGACACCCCGTCATGGCCGGACTCACGGACGCGGACTTCCAGATGTGGAACTTCGCCGGGCCTGGCGGCAACGCCGTTCACAGCCACCTGATTTCCGAGCGAATCTATCGCCGCCCCGCTCGCGGCAACTTTATGACCCTCGTCGAGTGCGGACACGACGGCGGGCTGCAATGGACCCCGCTGATGGAGGTCTACATCGGCAAGGGGTCGATCCTGGCCACGCAGTTCCCGCTCACCTCGCGATGGCAGACCGAACCCATGGCCGCCGAGATGCTGACCCGAATGATCGCCTACCTCGACAAGCCCTTGTATAGAAACCCGACCAATAAACTGGCCATGATCTCCGGGATCCATTCTCCCACATGCACAAGACTCTTTGAAGAGCGAGCGGATTGCCCCCTGGTCAAGCAACCCACAGCCGAATTGCCGGTAACCATCCTCGATGCCGCGCATGTGGATGGCGAGAGTCGCGTCCCCAGCTTGAAGGCGTATGTGGACCAGGGCGGCACGTTGTGGGTCCACCGCGCGGCGCCCGAGCACGCCAAGTGGCTCTCGGCCCTTTTGGGCAAGCCCGTCAAGATCACCGTCCAGCCTTACCAGTCGTGGGAGGACCGGCAGATGCTCGATCAGCCGGACTCGCCGCTCTTGGCCGGGCTGAACAACGTGGACTTCTACTGGCGGTCGCACATCGTCAGCGAGGCGCCCGAGGGCACCGAGCAGATTTCCAACGGCGTGCCGTCGAAACACCGGTTCGGCACCGAATACGTTGTGTATGTTGACGGCGCGAAGGATCTGCTGTTCCCCGGCGGGCTGCTCGACGTGCAGGTCGGCAAAGGCCGCGTGATTATCGACCAGCTCAACTGGGAAATGTCCGACACCGACATCGTCGGCGGAAGCCCGCAGCGGGTGATCTCGATGCTGCTGACGAACCTGGGCGTGGTGCAGCGGCCGCCCAACCCCAAGCCGGTGCTGCCGGCGAGCGTGACCTATGAAACGGTGGACATTTCCAAGCTGGCCAACACCTCGATGGTGGACGACAAGGCCGGCGGCGTCAACGACTGGTGCAGTTGGGGCCCCGACGCCGACATCCGCGACATGCCCTCCGGAAAGATCACGTTCACCGGAACGCCCTTCGACGTGCCCAAGGGCAAGCTGAACGCCATCTGCCTGCGCACCAACTGGATCGAGTATTTGAAGAAGTTCCCCGACTCGGTCACGGTCCCCGTCGGCAAGAGCAACGTCGCGGGAATCTGGCTGCTGCACTCCGGCGGATGGTCCGGTGGAAAGGCCTCGTTCGGCCGCCGCGAGATCTGGTATTCCGACGGCACCAAGCAAGTCATCGACATGAACGGCGATAACATGGGCGACTGGAATTACGGCCACGACCAGTTCCCCGACGAGGAATACACCACCACGACGGTCGCCTGGAAGGGTTCGTGCAAGCAGTACAACGTCACGCGGGTGTACAAGACGCTGTGGGTCAACCCGCACCCCGAAAAGACGATCGACAAGATCGTCATCACCAACGCCGGCCTGGAACCTGACCAATGGCGGTTCACCCCGCACCTGGCCGTCACGCTGGCCATGCTGTCCAAGGGCGGCGAAATTGCCGCGGGCGACGCGGCCAAGGCCAAGGCCTTGATCGCCGAGGCGACCCGGCTGCTGGACGCCAAGGACACCCAGGGCGCCGCGGCCAAGCTCGACGCGGCCCTGGCGGCCGACCCCGCCAACGCCGGCGCCTGGCAATTGCTGACCAGCCTGCGGTCCAAGACCGACGACCCCAAGACCTTCACCGCCCTCTGCCAGAAGTGGATGGCCGCCGACCCCAAGAACCCCCAGCCGTACAACCTCCTGGCGGCCTACCTGGAAAACAAGGGCCAGAAGGAAGAGGCCCTGAAGCTCTACAAGCAGTCCCTGCAGATCGAATGGAACCAGCCGCCCGCCGGCGAGTCCGTCCGGAGGCTGGAAAGCGAATTGAAGAAGTAAGGCCGGCGGTAACCAAAAGAAACTGAACCACCAAGAGCACGAAGGACACCAAGAGCACCAAGAAGAAGACAGAATTCATACTGTTCTTCGTGCTCTTGGTGAGCTTGGTGCTCTTGGTGGTTCTCTTCCGTTTTGGAAGTTTGACATTGGTCCTTGGTCATTGAAAACGTTCTTCGCCCGAATAATTTTCGTAACCATATTCCCCACCGGCAAGATCTGAATCTTACATTTCCCTGTGGACGAAACTCGTGCGTTGCGCGGGTTTGAGTCCCTGATTTCGCTGCCTTGGAGGCGGTGTACCCTGCAATCCGAGGCGACGATGAGCCAGAGCCAATCCATTCCGAGTTTTGAAACCCTTGAGGAACGCTGCCTGATGAGCACGAGCGTCTTGAGCCTGCTGTCGGGCGCCCAGAACGTGCAGCTCGCCCCGGGGGCCACCGTGAGCGTCAGCGGAACCATGAGCCTGACCAGCGCCAAGGCCTACAAATTCACCGCCGCCGCCAACGGCGAATACTATTTCGACCTGGCCGGCGCGGCGGTGACGGGCGCGGACCTGATCGTCTACGACAGCACGGGCAAGGTGCTGGCCAGCAATTTTTCGCTCAGCAACCCTGCCGACGCGACCGCGTCCATTTGGCTGTCCGCGGGGCAAACCCTGATCGTGACCGCCCAGGGCGTGCGGAGCAACACGGGCAACTTCACGCTCAAAATGTCCAACACGCCCGACGACGACTTCGGCAACACCTTCGCGACGGCCAAGGCCTTGACGCCCAGCGCCGCGGGCGCCGTCAGCGTTTCGGGGCTTATCAATTACACCACCGACGTGGACATGTTCAGCCTCAAGGCGGCCAAGAGCGGCACGGGCACGCTCGTCCTGACGCCGGCGGGAATGCACGACATGGTCACGGTCTACGACAGTTCGCAGCACGTAGTGGGCCAAGCGGTTTGCAGCGGCGCCAGCGTGTCGGTGAACTTCACCGTCGTGGCGGGCCAGACCTATTATTTCACCATCGCCGGTGACGGCGTGAAGGTCGGCGCCTACTCGGTGGCCATGACCACGGCCACCCCGCCGCCGCCGCCGGCTCCGACACCGCCCCCCGCTCCGACACCGCCGCCGGCTCCGACACCGCCCCCCGC
>CAZYDC010000388.1:0-5254 GCA_964646065.1 uncultured Planctomycetaceae bacterium
ATTGTCCTCCACCATGAGGATGACTGTCGAATCATTCACAACGGCGCTCATTTGCACTCCTTGGGCAGTGTGAAGCAAGAACGGCTGCCTGCAAATTTCACATGCCCAAGCGGATAGGTTCGCGAATCACGTATCTCCAAGCTCCTGATGTTTGAAGGCTTCAGCGCACATTATACCCCAAGCACATGGAACGCGGGCGCCGAAAATCGCCCTTGGTGTTCCCACTCAAAAACATCACTTATTGTTCTGTGCCCTCTGCGCAAAGGAGGCGATTTGTCGAATTATGTCCTGCAATTCTTTGAAGTCATCGGTTTTGGTGAAGTACAGGCAGCGGCCTGGCGGGTAGCATTCGCAGACATACTCCTCGGAGGTCGACGTGGTCAGGATCGCCACCGGGATGGTGTTGAGCGAAGGGTCGGCGGACAATTCCTGCATCACTTCGCGGCCGTTCTTGAGCGGCAAATTCAAGTCCAGCACGATCACATCGGGCCGTGGGGCGTCGGCGAACGAACCCTCGCGGCGAACAAACGCCATGGCGTCGTTGCCGTCGCCAACGACCTGCACGCTCGACGGCGTTTTCGAGGACTGCACGGCCTCGCGGAAAAACAGAACGTCCGCGGGGTTGTCCTCCACCACGAGCATCACCAGCGATCGAATAGCGGTTGAAACCATGTCCGATTATAGCGCGAAGTAAAAGGTGCTTCCCTCGCCAATCTTCGATTCCACCCAAATTTTTCCGCCGTGCCGGTCGACGATCTTCTTGCAGATCGCCAGCCCGATGCCGGTACCGGGGTACTTGTCTCGCGTGTGCAGGCGCTGGAAGATCACGAAGATGCGGGCAAACTGCTCCGGCGGAATGCCGATGCCGTTGTCGCGCACCCAGAAGACCCACTGATTGCCCTTCTTCTGGGCGCCGACGTGTATCTGGCACGGACGATCCGGGCTGCGGAACTTGATCGCGTTGCCGATGAGGTTCTGGAAGATCTGCATGAGTTGCGTGGAGTCGGACAGGACCGTGGGCATCTCGTCAGACGTCACCGTGGCGCCGGCGGACTTGATGCGGTTTTGCAGGTTCGTCAGGGCCACATCCAGGGATTTCCGGGCGTCGGTCAGTTGGGGCTTCTGGCCCTTGCGCTCGACGCGGCTGTACGCCAGCAAATCGTGGATCAGATGCGACATCCGCGTGGCGCCCTCGACCGCAAATCCGATGTACTCCCTGGCCTTATCGTCCAGTTGCGGCTTGTACCGTTCGTCCAGTATTTTGAGGAATCCGCTGACCATCCGCAGCGGCTCCTGGAGGTCGTGGCTGGCGATCTGGGCGAATTGCATCAGGTCCTGGTTGGATCGTTCCAGTTCATCGGCCGTTTCCTTGAGCCTCGCCTCGGCGTGCTTGCGATCCGAGATGTCGTGGATGATCTTCGAGGCGCCGATGACCCGGCCCTGGTGGTCCCGCAGCGGCGACGACGACACCACGACATCGATCCGCCGCCCGTCCTTGGTCTGCCGCACGGTCTCGAAATTCTCCACCCACTCGCCTTTTCGCTGCCGTTGCAGAACATTATCCTCCTCTTCCAGCCGGTCGGAAGGGAGCATGATGGCAATGGGCTGACCGATGGCTTCCTCGGCCCGGAAGCCGAACATCCGCTCGGCCCCGGCATTCCAGGTAAAGATGACCCCCGCCAGGTCTTTCGAGACGATGGCCTCGTTGGACGACTCGACGATCGCCGCCAAGTGCGCGGCCATCTCCTCGGCCGCCTTGCGGGCCGTAACGTCCATGTGGCTGATGATCGCGCCGCCGACTTTCTCGGACGCATGCACCGCCTGCATCAGGAACCATTGCGGTTTCTGGCCCGTGAAGCAGGGATACTCGAAATGGCCCTCCGACATTTTTCCCTGGAGCACCGACTCGATGACGGCCAACGCCTCGGCGGAGCTGGCATCTCCGGACGCGGCCGCCTTGCGGCAGATATCCAGGTAATTGCACCCGACCTCCAGTTCCGCCCAGCGTTCGTTGACGGCCATGACCAACCCGCCGGGGTTCAGCACGGCCACCTTGGCCGGAAGCGCGTCCAGCACGGCCCGCCGAAACCGTTCCTCTTCGCGCAGCGATGTTTCGGCCCGCTTGCGTTCGGTGATGTCGCGCTCGGTGGTGGCGATGGCCGCCAACTGGCCGGTTTCGTCCAGCACGGCCGTGATCGTCAGCCAGACATCCAGCACGCGCTCGTCCTTGCCGCGGCGCCTTGTCTCAGCGGAACCGATGGTTTCTCCGCCAATCACCCGCCGGATCAGGTCGCCCAAATTCGCCATTTCCTCGGGAGTCGCAAGGTCGCGGATGTTCATCCTCAACGCCTCTTCTTCGCTCCAGCCGTACATGGCCGTCGCGCCGCGATTCCATGCCTGGATGCTCCCCCGCGGGTCAAACAAGATCACCGCGTCATTGGAGTCGGTCACCACCGTGGCCAGGCGGCGAGTCCGCTCCTCCGCTCGCCGCAGGCGGGAGACATCGTCAAACGTCACGACCACGCCTTCGCGGCGGTCTTCCTGCGCCAGGTAAGGCATGACTCGCACATGGTAAACCGAACCGTCGGAATGCCGCACGTCCCGTTCGATTTGTGACGCGGGCGTCTCGCCCGCGTGTGCCGAGGGCATCCTGCCCGCGTCTTGCCGTTGCTGTTGTTGTCCTCGCTGTGGATGAAGAGAAGTCTCAGACGCAGGCGGGACGCCTGCGGCACACGAGGGCAAGATGCCCTCGGCACACGCGGACGGGACGTCCGCGACACAGCCCATCGCGACCGCCAGCGCGTCGGCTGTCAGGTCATAGTCAATGAAGTTCGTGGACAGGTCGCTGATCGGGCGCCCGATGTCAGAGCGAATCAGCTTCATTACCCGCTCGGTGGCCGGAGTGAAGAACTTGACCCGCATTTCCGCGTCCAGGAACAGCGTCGCGATCTGCGTCGACTTCAGCAGGTTGGACAGGTCGCTGTTGGCCGCCGCCAGCCGCTCGGCCTTTTCCTGGAGCTGACTGTTCACGGTGGTCAGTTCCTCGTTGAGAGACTGCAATTCCTCCTTGGAGGTCTCCAGTTCCTCGTTGGTGGACTGAAGCTCCTCGTTGGTGGAAACCACTTCCTCGTTGGAAACCCGCAGCTCCTCGTTGGCGGACTGGAGCTCCTCAATCGAGGATTGAAGGTCCTGCTGCAACGCGCGCAACTCTTCTTCGAGTTGCCGCACGGCCGTATCGCTTCCGCCTGCCTGAGCCGGTTGGGCGTTGGGAAATTCCGGCCGGGGCACGTCCTCGAAGATCACGGCCAGAAGCAACTCCGACTCGCCGCGCCGAGGCAGCGGCGCGATGGTGACGCGCACAAACGCGCCGCCTTCCTCCGGCCTCAGGGCCAGCGGTTCCAGCACCACAGGCTTGCCGTCGTTAATGGCCGCGTGCAAGGCCGAGCGAAGCCGCATCGCCAGCCCTTCCTTGGCGATGTCCAGCAGGTTCAGGTTGGGCTCTCCGGTGGGCATGTTCAGATACTTGCCCGTCTGTCCGTGGAACTGGAGGATTTGCCCCTTGCGATCCACCAGCACGACCCCGGCCCCGAAATGGCTCAAGATCGCCTGCCGGATCGCCTCGGAATACAAAGTCGCGGGCGGTTTGGCCGGTGGCTGGCCGACCATGGCAAGCTTCCGCCTTCCGGGCAAAATGGGCGTGTCCAGGATGATCGGCCTGGCCGGGGTGACGCGACGGTACAGCCTGGCCTTCTTCGAGACCACATCGAACAAGTCGCCCTGCGTGCCGACGCCCTCCGACTTGCCCAGGAAGAGATACCCGCCGCCGTTGAGCGCGAAGTTGAACACCGGAACCAGCCTCGTCTGTGTGTCGGCGTCCAGGTAGATCAGCAGGTTGCGGCAACTGATGATGTCCATCTTGGAAAAGGGAGGGTCGGTGATCAGGTTCTGCTGGGCGAAAAGCACGCAGGCGCGGAGGGATTCGGACACCTGGAAACCTTGTTCTTTCCTGACGAAGAACCTCGCCAACCGATCCAGCCCGACGTCGGCGGCGATGCTTTCCGGATAGATTCCCTGCCGGCCGAATTCCAGCGCCTCCTCGTCGATGTCCGTGGCGAACACCTGCAAAGGGCAAGTCTTGCGGGCGGCCATCATCTCTTCCATCAGCAGCATGGCGATGGAGTAGGCCTCTTCACCGGACGAGCACGCCGGAACCCAGACGCGCAACGTTTCGTCGGGCGCCTTGGCCTGGATCGCCGGCCCGATGGCCTTGAGTCGCAACTCCTCGAACGCGTCGGCGTCGCGAAAAAACGCCGTGACGTTGATCAGCAGATCCTTTTGCAACTGGCAGACCTCGTCGGCGTTGCGGCGAAGCAGTTTGACGTACTCGTCCATGTCCGCGATGCGGTGCAGCCCCATGCGGCGCTCGATGCGCCGCAGGATGGTGGTCTTTTTGTAGCACCGGAAATCACAGCCGGTTTGCGCATGCACCGCGGCCAGGATTTCGTCGAAGCGGCCGAGCTTGCCTTGAGACTCCAGGACGGCCGGGGGTTGTCCGCCTCGAACATAAGGCTGCCGCAGGTAGTCCATGATGGCCTGGGGCACCTGGTCCGGTGAAAGGATGAAGTCCACCAGTTTGGTGGCGATGGCGCTTCGAGGCATGTCGCCGTACTGTGCGGTCTGCGGATCCTGGGCGATGGTCAGCCCGCCGGCCCCGCGAACGGCCCGCACGCCTAGGGTGCCGTCGGAACCGGCCCCCGAAAACAGCACGCAGATCGACTGTTCCTGCCGGTCTTCGGCCAGGGAGCGCAGGAAGAAGTCGATGGGCATGCGAATGCCGTCCCGCTTGATCGGCTCGGCCAGGTACAGGATTCCCTCGCGGAGGCCAAGGTATTCGTTGGGCGGAATGACGTACACACAGTTGGCTTCAACCGGCACGCCGTCCTGCGCCTCCGCGACCTTCATGCGGGTGTGCTGGGCCAGCAGTTCCGACAACATGCTCACATGCGCCGGGGCCAGATGCTGAATGACCACAAAGGCCGCACCGCTGTCCGGCGGCATGGCCTGGAAAAATGTTTTGAAACACTCCAAGGCGCCGGCCGACCCGCCCAGCCCGATCACCGGGATACCGGGTGTTGGACCGCAGCCCTCGGCGGTGTCCTGTTTGCCCGCAGATGTGGCCAAGGGTGCCATGCCGTCCGAGGGTGCCATGCTTCCGTCCGCGGAAGCATGTCTTGGCTGTTCGGCAGACGCTGGA
>CAZYDC010000389.1:0-5231 GCA_964646065.1 uncultured Planctomycetaceae bacterium
GCCCGGCTGTCGGCCAAAACCGACTACGACCGGCTGCATGAACGGTCATGCACCCAGGCCATATACTTTACTGGAAACGCATGATAAAGTGTGATAAAATAGTGATGAATTTGGAGGTTGCAGCCCGGAATGGCAGGTAGACCCCTGGTTTTGGTTGTCGAAGACGACGTGGAGCTCAACCAACTTGAACGCGAACTGTTGGACGTTCATGGGTTGGACTCCCTGGCCGCCTACACAGGCCCGCAAGCGGTCGAAGTGTCGGGTTCCTGTCACGCCGACGCGATCCTGTTGGACATCATGCTGCCGGAGATGGACGGTTTTGAAACCCTCCGGCGCTTGCGCACGCTCAACGGGCGATATGTGCCCGTCGTGATCCTGTCCGCCCTGGACAGCGAGGACTGCCGCCGCCGCGGTTTTGAGACCGGCGCCGACGCCTACTTCGCCAAGCCTTTCGACCCCGACGAAGTCATTCAAACCATCCTGGACCTCATCGCCGGCGGCGTGGCCAAACCGTAGCCATGTAGTGCCCTACGCTCACGATATTTTGCTCGGCGCTAACCTTGTCGAAAACTCGAAATCCGAAGCTCGAAATCCCGAAACAAATTCAAAGCCCGAAATGGCAAATTCCAAACGACGCCAGCCCACTGGACCTGAATTTGCACGGACGACAGGATGCAAAGCTCTTCGTTTGTTGTTTTGTTATTTGAATTTGGTGCTTGTTTCGGGTTTCGGCTTCGAGTTTCGGATTTTGCACGGGCAATAAAGGCCGCCCATTTTCCTCGCACGACGTTGGTGGCGATGCTATTTCTCCGGCGCTTCCGGTTTTGGCCATCCGACGTTGGTCCCGGCCATCGGATCGATCGGGATCGTCACGCTGAAGGTCGCGCCCGTCGGGCTGGACGACACATGCACCGTTCCGTGGTGCAATTCGGTGAAATGCCGCACGATCGCCAGCCCCAGTCCGATGCCCCGCTTCTGGTAACCCGTGTCGCCCGTGGAATGGGTCAGCACGTCGTTGCCGCTATAGAACGGCTGGAATAGCCGCGGGTACTCGTTCTCGGGAATGCCCGGGCCCTGGTCCTGCACCGAGATCATCACCCGCTCGCCCAGTTGCAGCGAGCACCGCACCTTGACCACTCCGCCGTCGGGAGTGAACTTGATCCCATTGACCACCAGGTTTTCGATGATGTCGCGGAGCTTGTCCCGATCCGCCGTCACCGGAGGCAAGCGGTCCATCATCTCGATGATCAGCCGCTGTCCCCGCAGTTCCACGAACGGGAACAGGTCGATGTAAATCTCCTCCAGCAGCTCGCCCAGTTGGAGGCGGCTGTACCTCATCCCTTCCCCTCGCATTCCCTCGGGCATCAGCTTGAACATCGCCTGGACGATCTCGTTCAACCGCCGGGCCTTGGCGCCCATCGATTGGACGGCGAAAGACAGCCGCGTGGCGTCGCTGCTGTCCTTGAGCAGCCTGGCCATGCCCAGGATGTAGCTCACCGGGGTCCGCAGCTCGTGCCCCGCCACCCGGATGAAATTGCTCTTGAGCTCGTTGGCCGATTGAAGCTCCATCGTCGAACGCTCGACGTGCTGAATCATGCTGTTCAAGTCGCCCGCCAGTTCGCCGATCTCGTCTCCGCCCAGGATCTTTCCGCCGGGCTTCTCCAGGCGGATTCGCTGCGAAAAGTCGCCTTTGGCCACCTCGCGCGTGACCTTCTGCAACTTCAGGATCCGGCGAATCAGGCTGCGATCGACCAGGACCACCCCGATCACGAAGACCACGCCGATCACGACAATGCCGGCCGCCGTCGAAACGGCGCCAACCAGATAGATCGGCCCCATGATGCTCGACCGGGGGGTGTGCATCACCACCAACCAGTACGGCATGGACAGGCGGAAACCCACGATGGATTCCGGCAAGCGGAGCGGCGCGTAGGCCTGCAACTCGTCGTTGCTGACTCGCCACCGGATGCGGGCATCGGGCGAGTCAAGCTCGCGCCAATCCGCGAGCCGCTGCGTAAACGGCGCCGCGTCGCGGCGGTAGATGATCGTGCCGTCTCGCCCCACCAGCATCAACCTCATGTTGGCGGGCAGGCGGGTGATGGGCACGCCGTCGGAACTGGCGACCGTTTCCACCCATTGCGAAACGTCGATCTCCGCCTTGGCCACGCCGATTACCCGCTCCCCCGACTTGATCGGAACGCACAGATCGATCGTCCAGGCGTTGCTCGCTTCGGTGTTGTACGCGACCTGCGGAATGAATATCTTCCCCTTGCCTTCGGCATACGCCTGCCGCCACCAATCCTCGTCCGCGTAGATGAAATGTTGCGTCCGATTCGTCGAGGCCGCCAACTGCCCAAACCGGTCGGTAATCAGAAGTTGCCGGATTCGCCCGTCGACCGCCTGCACGTCCCGCAGCCGCTGGGCCGCCGGATTACGCAGGACCTGGGCCATCCAGGGATGGCCGTCCGGAAGGATCTGCCACTTCTTGTCCCGCTCGCTTTGTTCCTGCTGGGAGAGCTTCACCGGTTCGCCGATCGCTTGCTGGATCGACGGTTCGGCCACGATCAGCAGGAGTTTCTGCACATCGGAGGTCAGCGACACTTCCCGCACCAGGGCCTGAGATTCCGCCATCCCCAGGAGTTTATCGCCTACGGCCTGGGTACGGATTTGAGCCAGTCCGGCGACATTGGCGGTCAGCACCGCCAGCAGCGGCAGCAGCGCCACAACCACCAGCAGCACCATCATTTTGGCTCGAATGCCGAATTTCATGTTATCTCATTGTAAGCAACGCCTTCGGTCGCGTGCGGCCGCCGAAAGAGTTGCGCGGCGACCGTCCCTGGCCGTCGCTTCTGACCGTGGCGGCGGACCCGGTTGGCCGCCACCCGTAACTGCGTGACTATACTAATTGTAATGCCGCTTGAAAACATCCGGCCGATGCGATACCGTTCACTATAAAGAAAAGGAAACTTTATGCGAAAAGAATCCCTGGAATTTCTCAAGCGTCTTCTGACCACTCCGTCGCCCAGCGGGTACGAGGCGGCCAATCAGCGCATCTGGTGCGAATACGCCCGCACCTTCGCCGACGAGGTTCACACCGACGCCTACGGGAACGCGGTGGCCGTGCTCAACCCCGACGGCGACCCCAAGATCATGTTCGACGGCCACGTGGACGAACTGGGCCTGATGATCAAGCACATCGACGAGCGCGGATACATTTACTTCCAGCGCATCGGCGGCGTGGACGTGGCCACGATCCGCGGCAAGCGCGTCAACATTCACACCGAAAACGGGACGGTTCGCGGCGTGGTGGGCTCGCTGGCCATCCATCTCCAGGACAAGGAGAAGGAGGCCAAGGCCCCCAAAATGCACGAGATCTGGATCGACATCGGCGCCAAGGACGCCGAGGACGCCCGCAAGCGCGTCTCCGTGGGCGACCCGATCACCTTCACCGACGACTTCGAGATGCTGACCAAGAACATCGCCGTCGCCCGCGCGTTCGACGACCGCGCCGGGGCGTTCGCCGGGCTGGAGGCCCTGCGCATCGCGGCCGATTCCAAACCCAAGTGCGCGATCTACGCCACCAGCTCCGTGCAGGAGGAGGTCGGCCTGGCCGGCGCCCTGATGAACATCGCCAACGTTTCGCCGCACGCGGCCATCGCCGTCGACGTGACGCACGCCACCGACACGCCCGGCATCGACGTCAAGCAGCATGGCGAGATCAAGATGGGCAAGGGCCCGGTCATCGCCATTGGCCGCGAGAATCACCCGCTGATTACCGAGCGGCTGCGGAAGGTCGCCAAGCAGCAGAAGATCGACATCCAGGTCGAAACCTTCAGCATGACCGGCGGCACCGACGCCCTGGCCTTCTACACCAAGAACGGCGGAACTCCCTCGGCCATCCTGAGCATTCCGAACCGATACATGCACACCACCGTCGAGATGCTCGACCTTCGCGACCTCGAAGCCACGGCGGAACTGCTGGCCGCCTTCGCGCTGGACCTTAAAAAGGGCCAGAGGTTCAAGGTTCAGGTTTAAACGGTAGGGCGTGCAACTTAGCCCCTTCAGGGGCGCGTTGCACGCGGAAGGGTTTCGCGCCGGCCCGCGTGCAACGGCCCTTTGGGCCAAAGTTGCACGCCCTACTAATCTTTCAGTTCCACATTCCAATACGCGGTGTCGAGGAATTGGCGCCAGGAGGCGTATTTTTCGCTGGTCAGGCGGAGCGTGACGATGGGCGAGCGTTTGGGCTTGACCGGTTCGACGATCAGCTTCATGCCGGCCTCGTGAGGCGAGCGGCCGCCTTTGCGGACATTGCATTTCACGCAGCAGCAGACGATGTTGGTCCAACTGGCCTCGCCGCCGCGGCTGCGCGGCACGACGTGGTCCAGGCTCAGTTCGCTGGTGGGGAACCGTTTGCCGCAATACTGGCAGCGATTGCGGTCGCGGGCGAAAATGTTGCGCCGGTTGAACTTCACCGGCTGGCGGGGCAGGCGGTCGTAGAACAGCAGCCGGATGATCCTGGGCACGGCCAGGTCGAATTTCACGCAGCGGATCCACTCATGGTGGTCGCGCTCGTGGACGCTGCGATATTCGCTCAACTCCAGCCAGGTCTGGAAGTCGTAGCACAGATACTGGCTGTTCTCGTAGGCGACGATCTCGGCGATTTCGTTGAACAGCAGGGTTAACGCCCGGCGGGCGGTGATGACACGGATCGCCGCATAGTGCTTATTGAGCACCAGCACGTTGCTATTCAGCGCTGTGTAATCCGCGCCAAGCATCTTTCCTTCGTTCCCGTAAGGCCCCAGCCGCAGTACCTCAGGACCTCTGACAACGCGGCCAGGACGTCGCATTCAATATACCAGAAGAAAGAGGAACCGCAAGAACGAAGTTGGAAATCCGGCTTGTCTGGAGGTCAGTCGCCGGTGATTTCCTGCAATTGCAGGTGCCGTTTGGATGCCTTGAACTTGAACGTCACGGCGCCCACCTTGACCTGAGTTTCGCCGGATGCGATTCGCTTGATGCCGACCTTGCCTCGGATGGGTTCGCGGGAGAACACGCTGATGACGGCCGCTCGTGAGGCCGGTTCGATCGAACCGTGCAGAATGGTCTCGGACTGGTGGCCCACCTGCCGCTGGAGGCAGGCCAGCGACAGCCCGCCGCCGGCGGTCATGGCGAAGCCGATCGCCACGCCTTGCCCTTCGATGCGGCCGCCCGAAGCCGTCTTGTCCAACGTG
>CAZYDC010000390.1:0-5218 GCA_964646065.1 uncultured Planctomycetaceae bacterium
GCGAGTGGTCATGGTCGCCCGAATGATCGTGGTCGTGCTGATGGTCATGCTCGTGCGGGTGATCGAGATCGTGCGGGTGATCGAGATCGTGCGGGTGATCGTGAGAATGTCCTTCCGCATGACCGGCGAGATGGGCGTGATGCCGCAAGAAGCCGCCGAGCAACGGCCTGGTCCTTTGGACCAGCATGAAGGCCCCCATCGCCAGAACGATCAGCCCGGCGGCGACGTTCAACCACGGCAGAAGCGCCAGAGGGTCAACGTACCAGGTGGCGACCTCCGCGATCAGGCCCAGCGTGTAGACGACAATCGTGTGCGTCGCCGTGACCGTCAGACTGAGATAAACGGCGTGGGCGGGCGTGCCCCGCGACCCGACCAGGTACGCCCCGACGATGGACTTTCCATGCCCCGGCGTGAGCGAATGTCCGGCGCCCCACACCATGGCCAACAGCACGGCCAATGCAATCACCGGGAAGCTCAGCGACTTGGTTTTGACCACGTCCAGGAAATATTCCAGGGTCGGCAGGTTGAACCAATGAGATGTGGTCTGTTCAGGAACGACGGCTGGACCGCCTCCCCAATCGCACGAAAAGGAAAGTTCACCCCCCTGGGCGAGCGCCTGACTTTCTCCCGCGGGCAGCCCTTCCCGGCGGATATGGACCTTGTAGATAAGCCCGCCCACATAGGAAGAAAGGTCCGACCCGTCGGGAACATTGAGCATATCGTGGGTGATCAGAACCTGCCCGTTTTGGGCGCTGTCAGGCCAGATGGCGGGCGAGGAGGAACGGAACTCCATTTGGCATCTCGGCCGAACCTTGGGGTCTGTGGACTTGACGACCTTCAACACTTTCCCCGTCAACGCGGCGCCATCGGCCGACACGTGCAGGTGCGACACGAGATACTGGCAGTAGGAGGCCAGTTGCTTGTCGGGGTCGTCGCCCAGGTCGCCGCGGCTGCCCTGGATCAGTCCGATTTCATACTGGATGATGTCGGCCCGGATATCGATGCGGTCGCGATGAACCACCACGTCCAGGTCCGACCCCTCGACGATCAAATGGGCCGCGAGCGGCGGGGGCGACGCGAAGATCGCCGCGGCCAAAACCACCGCGAACCATGCGGCCTTGCAACGAAGCGCCGGCCCCAGGAACCCGCGACACGTGAAGGAGAAGTTTTGCGTTCTTCGATAACCCTGCAATTCACACCTTCTGCCTTAATTCTATCAACCGGCCTGAGGGCCTCACAGCCAATCTCCCTCCGGTGTCGTAGCATGGGCGTCTCGCCCATGAGTCCCACGGGCATCTTGCCCGTGGTCCGTTGCTTTTTCTGTTTCTTCCTCTTGGACAACAACTACAACAACGGAAAAGCCACGGGCGGGACGCCCCTGCTACTCATGGGCAGGATGCCCATGCTACAGCATCCTGACCGCCTCGGCGGCGCGGAGTTGGATGAGCTGCTCTGCCTTTCGCATGGCCAGCGCGGGCGTGATATCGCCTCCGACAAGTGGCAGGACGTGCGCGAACAATTCCCGCGGCGCGTCGTCGGCAGCTTGGCCGGGGATGCAGATCACGGGCACGCTGGCGGCCTGGGCGATGCCGGCCACCCCCACGGCCGTCTTGCCGAAGCGGCTGGAGGAATCCAGCCGTCCCTCGCCGGTGAGCACCAGGTCGGCCTCGGCGATGCGGCGTTTGAGGTTCACGGCCTGGGCGACAATCTCGACGCCGCGCCGCAGCGTTGCGCCCGTAAAGGCCACCATGCCGCCGCCCAGTCCGCCGGCGGCGCCGGCGCCGGGCAGGTGTTCGATGTCCACGTTCAGGTCCCGCCGCACGACCTCGGCCAGGTGACGCAACCCCGCGTCCAGTTGTGCGACCATCTCGGGCGTGGCGCCTTTCTGCGGGGCGAAAATCGCCGCCGCGCCTTGCGGGCCCGTCAGCGGATTGGTCACGTCGCACGCGACGCGGAATTCGGTCGCCGCGACCCGGTCGTCGCGGTCGCTCATGTCGATGCGCTCGATCTGCCCGAGGCCGCCACCGGCCAGGCCGCACACCAGCGGCTCATTCTTGCCGACGAACACGATGCCCAAGGCCTGCGCGCACCCGCAACCGCCGTCCACGGTGGCCGAGCCGCCAATGCCCAGGATGATCTTCCTGGCGCCCGCGTCCATGGCGGCCTGAATGAGCTGGCCGGTTCCGAACGTCGTGGTCCGCATCGGGTCGCGTCGCTCCGGCGGCACCAGGTGCAACCCGGACGCGGCGGCCATCTCGATCACGGCCGTGCAGCCCTCGTCGCCGCCGGGCACGTCGCCGTCGCCCTCCGACGCGGTGAGCGCACCGGAAAGCCCCAACTCGCCGGGCAGCCCCGCCGAGGTCGATTGACCCAGAATTCCAAAGTGCGCCCGGATCGGCGAACCCAGCGGCGAGAACACGTCCGCCGCGAGCATCCGCCCTCCCGTGGCCGCGACCATGGCCTCGACAGTGCCCCCGCCGCCGTCGGCCATCGGGCAAAGGTCGATCACCGCGTCAGGATAAACTTCCAGCACGCCCTTGGCCATCGCGGCGGCCGCCTTCGAGGCGGATATGCATTCTTTGAATGTGTCCGGGGCTATGACGATTTTCATGTCGTAGCAATTAACCGAAAACGAGGCGGTTATCAAGCGAATGTCAGATTCGGGCGATGGATTCGGGTGCCATGCCCAAGTCCGCGCGGGCATGGTCACGCGGTGTTCACATGCCCGCGCGGACTTGGGCATGGCACCCATCAATTCAGAATTGACAATACGTCAAATTTCCAGGCCCTCCAGGTGCTTTTCCACGTATGTACTGCCGATGGCCAGGACGTCCATGCGGTCGATGGCGATGCGGCGGCGCCAATGCGAGTGGCCGCAGAAGACGTGCGTGATTTTCGGGAACTCGCGCAGCACCAGGCCCAAACGCTCCGCGCCCATGTACGCGGCGGCAAAGGCGAAACGGGGCGGCCGGGGCTTGGGAACCAGGTCTGCGAACGGCAGATGGTGCATGAAAACCACGATCCGCTCGCACGAGGCCGACAGTTGCGTCAACTGCTCCCGGAGCGTGCCGGCAAGCATTTCGGTGAACTCCGCGTCGCTCATGCCCAGCTTGACGTACTGGCCGTCCATCCACCGCACGCCCATGCTCATGTGCCGCTCCTGAAGGTCGCCGGCGTGGGCGTCGATCAGTTCCTTGTGGCCGAGGTAATTCGCGGCGCCCGGCGACATCTTGGCCTGATAGAACGGCAGCGGAATCTCCAGCGAACTGTCGGCGAAACTGTAGTCGTACCAGCCGATCGATCCGGCCAGGCCTATCACACCCAACGTTTGCGGATGGTGGTCCAGCAGGACAAAGCCCTCCTCGACCGCCATCGCCGGCAGTTCCGTGCGGTAGCGTTGCATCGAGTCGCCGCCGCCGTAGCACCACAGGCAGTGATTGCCGGGCACCAGAAGTTTCAGGCCGCCAAAACCGGCGAAGAGCCGCAGGGCGTCGCGGAACGGCCCGAGGTCCGCGCCGGCGGTGTCGCCCACGAGAACCAGCACGTCGCCGCCGGCCGCGCAGGCGCGAGCGGCCAAGTCTTCGGCCGAGGCGCGAGAACGCGGGATGTTGTAATGAAGGTCGGAACTCGCCAAAATACGCATGGGTCCATTATAGAGTTTCCCCCGGTGTACCCCTAACCTTCCAAGGCGATTTCCGAACGTAGCATGGGCATCCTGCCCATGAGTATCACGGGCGTCCCGCCCGTGTCTTAGCTGCTGTCGTTGTTTTGACAAAGAAGAAAAGAAAGAAGAAGAAACAAACCACGGGCAAGATGCCCGTGAGACTCATGGGCGGGACGCCCATGCTACGGGGCCTCAGGTGATTTCGTCGTCGGTCAGGTAGCAGGCGGGGTCGTCGCCCCATGGATCGCCGGCGGTCTCGGCACGGGCACGGGAGTTTCCGTTGCATACGCTCATCCATCGGCATTGGCTGCAGCGGCATTTCAGATGCTTCTTGCGATGGCGGAGCTGGTCCAACAGCCCTTTGGCCCCTTCACCCCAGATTTCGCTGAACGGCCGCTCGCGCACGTTGCCCAGAACGTGCTGCCGCCAGAATGGGGCGGGCAGCACGTCGCCGTTCCAACTCACGCAGCCGACGCCGCTGCCGCTGGAGTCGCCCCCGACGGCCTTGAGCAATTTCAGCGATGTTGCCGCACGCGGCGAGTTTTCCTTTCGCAGCCGCAGGTAAACGTATGGCCCGTCGGCGTGATTGTCCGCGGTGAATACTTGCAAGGCTTGCCCAGCCGCGTGCGCCGCGGCGGCGCCGTCGATAATCGCGTCCACGGACTGGCGGGCCTGGTCACGGCTCAACATCTCGGCCTGGAGTTGGCCTCGCCGTCCCACCGACACCAGATGGTGAAAACACACTTGCCCGATCCGCTCGCGGCGGAGCAACTCAAAGATGCCCGGTATCTGGCCGACGTTGCGGCGGTTCATGGTCAGTCGCAGGCCGACCTTCAGGCGGACGGCGTGACAGTTGCGGATACCCCGTATCGCGGCCTCGAACGCACCGTTGACGCCTCGCAAGGCGTCGTTGACTCCGCCGGTGCCGTCCAGACCAATCGCCGCGAAGGAAAGCCCCGCCACGGCCAGCCGCCTGGCCAAGTCCAGGCCGATCAGCGTGCCGTTGGTCGCCAGCACGGCCTGCAACCCCGCGCCGCGGGCGTGCGCGACCAGTTCCACCACGTCCGCGCGGAGCAGCGGCTCGCCGCCGGCGAACACCAGCGCCGGCGCACCCATGCCGGCAAGGTCATCGATCATCGCCTTGGCCTGCCGGGTCGTAAGTTCCTTGGGAGCGGCGCGCTCGGTGGCGGACACATAGCAGCCGGCGCACTTGAGGTTGCATCGCTGCGTGCAATTCCACACTACGGTGGGCGTGTGAATCTTGGCGGGTGCGGCGCCTCCTGTGGATTGGCGAGTCGCGTCGCCGTTCTCCTCCAGGCCAAGGCACAGTTTGGAAATTTCGATCATTTGCCTACCGTTGATTGTACACCTTTTATCGGCCAAACTCGCACTGGACGGAAAGTTTCTTCCCGCCTACTATGAGGGTGGAAAGGACCGACTATGAAACTTGACGGCAAGAAAATCGCGATCATGCTCGAACAGCAATACCAGGAGATGGAAGTCTGGTATCCGTACTACCGCCTGAAGGAGGAAGGCGCGCGGGTCATTCGCGTG
>CAZYDC010000391.1:0-5214 GCA_964646065.1 uncultured Planctomycetaceae bacterium
GTGCTCGACCGTTTCGGCGCAGGCCGATCCGTTCATCAGGCTCGTGCGGCGCGCTCGGTTGGCGAGGTTGTCGATCTTCGCGGGGATGCGCACCGGCTCGGGCAGGTCCGCGCGAACGAACACAATGCCTTCGTCGTCCTTGGCGGGCAGGAATTTCATGCGGCACGGCTGGCCGCTGAAAAGCCCTTGCCCGGTCACGGTGACGGACTTCTTAATCGTTTTTTGCAGATTCAATGGCATGAAGCCTGGCTTCCAGTTCACGTACGTGCTTCAGCAGGTCGGGCAGCTTGGTCAGGGCCTGGAGCCGCCGAAACGTCTCGCGGGCCGGAGCGGCGGGCACTCCCGCCACGGTCAGGCCCGGGGGCACGTCGTTGGCCACTCCGGACATGGCGGCACATTGCACGCCCTGCCCCAACTCAATATTATCGCGAATTCCCACGCCACCGGCCAGGACCACGTAGGCCCCTAATTTGGAGCTGCCGCTGATGCCCACGCCCGAGGCCATCAGGCAGTTCTCGCCCACCTGCACATTATGGGCGATCTGCACCAGGTTGTCGATCTTCGTTCCGGCCCCGATCCGCGTGGCGCCGAACTTGGCCCGGTCCACGCAGGTGCAAGCGCCCAGTTCGACGTCATCCTCGATCTCGACCACGCCGATATGCGGAACGCGATGATGTTTGCCGTCGGCGAAGTAGTACCCGAAACCGTCAAAGCCAATGACGCTGTTAGGCCCGATGCGGACGTTGCGTCCGACGCGGCAACCCCGGCGAACCACCACGCCTTCGAAGAGCACGGTGTTGTCGCCGACGACGACCTCGGCCCCCACGGACACGTTGGCGCACAGTACGCAGGCCCGGCCTATCGAGGCGTGCGGGCCGACGCAAACCCCCGGCCCGATCGCCACGTTCTGGCCGATGGTCGCGTCAGGCGAGATCGTCGCGGAAGGCGCAAAGCCGACCGGGGGCAGGTCTTCACCGGGTGAAAAATAGTCCAGCAGCCTGGCCAGCGCCGCCTGCACGTTGGAGACGCGCAAGAGCGGCGTGCGGGACTGCACGGTAAGGTCGCCGACAATGGCGGCGCCCGCCAGGCAGTCGGTGAGGCGGTCGGCGTGCCTGGCCTCGGCGACGAACGTCACGTCCGAGGCGGACGCGTCCTGGAGCGAGGCCACGCCCGAAACGCTCGCCGAACCGTCGCCCTCCAGACGCGCGCCCAGCAGGTCGGCCACCTGGCGAACTGTCAATGACTTCTTATTCATAAGGAGACTTTACTATAGTCGTATGCGGCGGCCCCCGCAAGACGCCTGTGCGCAAACGTAGCATGGGCATCTTGCCCATGAGTCTCACGGGCATCCTGCCCGTGTCTTTGTTGTTGTCGCTGTCCTGCAAAAAGAGAAAGAGAAGGAACAACCACGCCCGTACGGGCGTGGTACTCATGGGCGGGACGCCCATGCTACGCTCCCGCTACGGGTTGCCCTTCTTGACGGCGTAATCCCGGTTGAGCCGCTTGAGCACGTCGTCCGTGATCTCCAACGACGGATCGCTGTAGAGCACCTTGCGCCGGGCGATCTGCTCCAGCAATTCATCGTACGTGCGGGAGGTCAGGTTGGCCGATTCCTTGAACAGCACCAGTTGATAACCGCGTTCCTTGGCCACCTTTTCCACCGCGTCCAGCACGTCCTGATAGACCTCCTTGGTGTACCGGTAGGTCTCCCGCTTGGCCAGCTCGTCCTGGTAGTTCAAAAACGCCTGACGGTCGATCGTCAGTTGCGTCATCTTATTGAGCTGGGCGTCGTACTCCTTCGAGCCGGGCTTGAGCTCCTCCAGGGTATCCTGGATTTTGGTGATTTCCTTGCCGCGCTTGTCCCCCTCGGCCGTGATCTTGTCGATACGCGCCTTGAGTTCCTTCTTGAGGTCGTTGCCGCGATCGTAGTTCTTGAGGATGACGAACAGGTCGCAGACGGCCGCCTTGGTCGGCGCCGGCGCGGCGGCGGGGGCGGCGACCGCGGGCTCCGTCGTGGCCGACGGCGCGGGCTTTTCCTGGGCGAGGGTCGGGTTCATCGCGGCCGTCGCCATTAACGTTCCCAAGGCAATCAGCAGAATCCAATGCGGTTTCTTCATGGTCGTTCCTTCAGTTAGGTTTAGTGTGCATTATCCGTCCAGCAGGAAATAGTAAGGTTTCGTCGGTAGAAAGCCAAGAGGGAAGGCTTCCGCTAGAACGTCACGCCCATGTTGAAGCTGAAAATCTGGGTATCGTCGTGATCGCTCTTGAGGAGGGGGAATCCGAAGTCCAGATCGATGGGCACCTGCCCGAAGATGGGGATGATCCAGCGGATGCCCGGGCCGACCGCGGCGCGGTATTGGCTGAACCCGATGGAATCCTCCACCGTTCCGGTGTCCAGGAAGAGCACCCCGCGAAGCTGATCGCCGAAGATCGGGAAGGAATACTCGGTGCCCAGGAAGAACGAGAAGTTTCCGCCGTAGGGGTAATCTTTCAAGCCCTCCCGCGGGCTGATGCCGCGATACTTGAATCCGCGAAGGCTCCCGGTGCCTCCGCCGTAAAACTTCTCGAACACGGGCGCGTCGCCGACGACAACATCCCCGGCCGCGATCCGCGTGGACAGGATGTGCTTCCGGTCCAAGGCGTCGGTCCACAGCGTGTGGTAGAATCGATAGTCCGCCTCGACGACCCCGAAATTGAAGTCGCCGGTCACCTGTTCGTAGCTCACCTGCAGTTTGTCGCCTTTGCTGGGCAGGATGCGGCTGTCGGACCGGTCGCGAGTGAGCGTGCCCTTGAGACCGACCACCAGGCTGGTGCCTTCGTCATCGACGACTTGCGTGGGCGCATAGGGTTGGATCTTGTGGATGTCCACCCCTTCGATCCGGTTGGACAGTTCGCCTTTCCAGTCGTTGAAGAAATAGTGCCCGACGGAGTTGATGAGCCCGCCGCGGGTTTCGGTGTAAGACTCCCGCTGGCGGTCGAAAACGAACAGCTTGGTTCCGTAGGAATACGGCAGGTCGCCGATGTACGGCGTGTACCATTCGACGCTGGCCGAGTTCACTTGCGTGCCCGGGCGAATGTCCACGCGGAAAGTCTGCCCGGCGCCTTTCCATGCGGTGCCTCGTTTGATCTCGTCCCACCCGCCGGGGTTCTGGATGTCGAAATTGCGCTGCGTGAAACCGACGTCGCCGACCAGACCGTCGTTGCTGGACACGCCCACACCAACCGTGAACTGCGCGGTGTTGGCCTCCTTGACGTTCACCATCGCGTCGCGGGCCAGGCCGTCCGCGGCGGGCATCGGCGTGATGCTGACGCTCTTAGGCTCGAACAGCCCGCTCTCCTGGAGCGATTTGCGGCTTTCATCGACGGCCACCGTGTTGAACAACTGCTGCGGATAGAACCGCAGCTCGCGACGGATCACGTGGTCTTGCGTGATCGTGTTCCCGCGGATCAAAATCTTCCCCACCGTGAACTGGTCCTCCTCGACGATGGTGAACACCACGTTCAGCAGGGCCGGCCTTCCGGCGTCCAGTTCCGCCGCCCAGGGCGGCCGCGCGGTGTTGGGCGGCAGAAACTGCCGCTGGGCGTCCACGCGGGCGTCGACGAATCCCAACTCGCCGTATGCGTCCTGCACGGCCTTGATGTCGCGCTGGAGCGAGGCCTTCGTATAGAACGCCGCGCGGCGCAGCTCCAGCCTCTTGGCCAGTTCGATGTTTGAGAATACCTTGTTGCCCCGGATCCGCACCTCGTTCACGCGGTAGCGCGGCCCCTGGTGAATTCGGAAAATCAGCCTGGCCTTGCTCTTGTCGGGCGTGAGGAACTCGATGTCGCGCCCGACCTCGGCGTCCAGGAAGCCCTCGTCGACGTACATGTTCCGCAGCGTGTTCACGTCGCCGTCCACCTTGTCCAGGTCCAGGTAGCCGTCGACGAACGGCCAGAACCGCGTGTGCGACTCGATGGAGAACTCGAGCTTGATCTTCATGAAATACGTGTTGCCGTCGAAGTCGATCTTGCGGACCGTCGTCTGCGCCCCCTCGGTGACGACATAGTGGACCTCGTTGGTCAGGGCCAGTTCCTTCTCGTCCAGCGTCACCGAGGCGTCGCGGTATCCGGCCTCGCGATACTTGTCCTGGATCGTCTGCCTTCCGCGCTCGATGCGCTGGCGGTCCACGGCGTCTCCGGCGGCGAAGTTCAAGTCCTTGAGCAGGTCCTTGGTCTTGAACTTTTTGTTGCCGGTGATGTTCAGGGCCTTAATCACCGGCCGCTCGATCACGACGAACGTCAGGATGACTCCGCCGCCCGGCGCCTGCTGGGCCATGGTCGTCACGCTGTCGTACCGCCGGCTTTGCAGCAGCAGTTGCACGTCCTGCTTTACCAGTTCGGCGTCGAAGGGCTGCCCGGCCCGGATGCGGATGCGGGTCAGCACCGACTTCTCCGAAAGTTGCCGATTGCCCTGCACGCGGATTTCCACGATGGTGTTGGCCCCGGGCGGACTGGCCGCCGCCCCGCCGGGCGCCGCCCCTTGTCTTGCCGGACCGGACGACGGAGTTTGCCCCATCGCCGGTTGAATCACCAGCCCCGACAACACCACCAGGGTTGCGCTCAAAGCAAGGAAATGTCCTCTTCTCACCGTCACCAACGCTCCAACGGGGTTCACTGCGTCAGGCCCGAATCGCTCATGTCGAGCGGGCAATCACGCAAGAAAATACTTGCCCGACAGAGGGAAGTCAAAGAATTAAACCCCGTGGCACCCCCAAGTCCGCTTGGGGGTGTCTTTGTCTTAATTGTTCGCGTCTTCCCAGACACCCCCAAGCGGACTTGGGGGTGCCACAAGGTACACGCCAAACAGCAAGCTCGTATCGGGGTCAAGCTTGCTGTTTGGCGTGCGCTGGGGTGTTGACACGCCGCCGACTTTCCCGTATACTAATTTTTTACGATGCAATCGGTTTCCGCTATGAATGATATCGTATCTTATTTCTGGTCTTGGCGCTGGCAAGGGTACAAGAGTAATCTTGCGCCTGGCGGAAAAAGAACGGCCTGACCGGAACAACTAACTTCGCACGAACAAGCCCTTCTTGGACCCCACAGGAAGGGCTTTCTTTATGGACTTGTGCATGAGAAAGTGTAAGAAAACGTAGCATGGGCGTCCCGCCCATGAGTCGCACGGGCATCTTGCCCGTGATTGTTGTTTCTTCATCCTTAACTTTGTTTTTGCAG
>CAZYDC010000392.1:0-5180 GCA_964646065.1 uncultured Planctomycetaceae bacterium
CGGCCAGCCGCTGGTTAATCATGTCGCATCGCGCCAGCCAGGCGGAGCGAAGTTCCGCCATCGCGCCGGGCAGGTCCGCGAGCCACTGGTCCAGCCGCCGCATCACGGCCTGGACGATCTCCAGCCGGTTGGCCGCGCCCCCGGTGTGCTCGGCGACGCTGGTGGCGGGAAAGTCCACCTGCCCCGCCGGCGGATGCGCGTTGGCGTTGACTCCGATTCCGATGACCGCCCATTTGCCCCCGCCCACCGTGCGGACTTCCACCAGCACTCCGGCCAACTTGCCGCCCTCGACCAGCACGTCGTTAGGCCATTTCAGCCGGCAGTCCAGCCCGGCGGCGTCCTCGACTCCCTGTGCCACCGCCAGCCCGGCCGCGATGGTCAGCAACTCGTGCGGCAATCCCTCCGCCATAGGCGGGGACTGCTCAGCGGGGCATCGATCCGGGGCCATCCCATCCTTCTGCGCGGCGGCCATCCCTGGCCGCCGCGTCCGGAGGTGGCGGCCAGGGATGGCCGCCACCCACAACTCCGACTGCTCTGCCAGCAACACGCTCATCAGCACGTTGGCGCCGCGCGGGCTTTGCCATTGCCGACCGTGTCGCCCCCGACCCTGGCGCTGCCACTGCGCGAGCACCGTCAGCCCGTCGGCGCCCTTCTGCCGGGCGCCGTCGAACGCCACGTCGTTGGTGGACTCGACCTCGTCGAAACAAATCACGTGCTTCCCCACGCGCCGCGTCCCCAGCCCGCGCTCGATCAGGTGCGCGTCCAGATTCACAGGCCGGCGCAGCCGCAGACCCTGCGCCGGCGAAAACTCCAACTCGTGCCCTCGCCCCCGCAGCAGTTCCAAGGCGCCGCTGAGCCGCCTCGCGGTCAGCCCGGCAGCGCGGGCCAGGTCGTCGGCCAGATAGAATTTTTCTCCGCGGTCGAAAAGCAGTTCCAGCACGTGGTCTGCCGTTTTCATTCCAGGTCGATGTCCAATCCAATGTCCACTGCGGCGGCAGAGTGCGTCAGCGCCCCCACCGAGATCCGCTCGATGCCCGTCCGGGCCACCTCGCGCACATTCGCCAGCGTGATCCCGCCCGAGGCCTCCAGCTCGACGCGGCCTTTAAGCCCGGCCTCGTCGCGCATCGTCACCGCCTGGCGGAGTTCGTTGGAGTGCATGTTGTCCAGCAAAATCATGTCGATGCCCGCGACCTTCAACGCCGCGGCGAGTTGGCCGAGATTGTCCACCTCCAATTCCACGAAGGCCGGCTTGACCGCCCCCTGCCGCAATCGCTCCAGCCTCGAGGCCAGCGACCCGATCGGGTCGGCCTGCCCCGCCCGCGCCAGCACGGCCAGGTGATTGTCCTTGATAAGCACGGCGTCGTACAGTCCGCGTCGATGGTTCTGCCCGCCGCCGGCGCGGACGGCGTATTTCTCCAGGTCGCGCCATCCGGGCGTGGTTTTCCGCGTGTCGTAAATTTCCGCCCCGGTTCCGGCCACTTCGGCGACGTACCGCGCCGTCGTCGTCGCCACACCGCACAATCGCTGCAAAAAGTTCAGCGCCACCCGTTCTGCCGCCAGAACGCTCTTGGCCGGACCGGTCCACTCGGCCAACACCTCGCCGGCCCCGACGGTCCGGCCTTCGTCGGCCAGCACCTGCGTTTGAATCGCCGCATCGTACGCCGCCGCGACGGTCGGCAGCATCGCCCCGCCGCAAATCACCAGCCCCTGCCGCGCGCGAAACTTCGCCCTGGCCTGCACGCCCTCGGGCAGAATCTCGCCGGTCAAGTCGCCGCCGCCGAGATCCTCGGCCCGCGCCATGACCAACAGTCGCCGCAAGTTCTCCATCGCATCCGTGTCGGGCACGATCATGTGTCACCTATATCACAATCTAATACCCGTCTCCGCCGCCAATCGGCGTAGAGCGTGGCGCGTGGGGCGTAGAGCGTAACGGCAAGAAAAAGAAGAAGCAACAAGGGGAGAAACACATAACACTCGCCAGCCGCGCGGTCGCGCCTGCTCTTTGTTTTTTTCTGTTTCTTCGCCGTTACGCCCTACGCTCTACGCGCCACGTCGTTTCCTATAACCATCCTCGCGACTTCCAATAGTCGTACTCGTAGGTCCAGGCGTCCTTGCGGAACTGGACCACTTGCTTCATGCGGGCCGCGAATTCGTTCTGGTCGGCGAGTTGGCCGGGGAAGGTCCGCTGCTGGCGGATCGCCTGGACCAGCGTTTTGCCCAGACCGGCCGCGGATTCCAGCACCCTGGCGCGGTCGGCGGGCTTCATCAGTTCGGCGGCCGTGGCGCCCGTGCTGCCGACCGTCCAACTGCCCAGGTGCCGCAGGAACGCCACCATGTAGTCCTCCACTTCCCGGCAGCCTCCGCCTCCGCTGGTGACGACGGCCGCCGAATACTTGCCCTTCAAGGCCAGGCAATGCAACAGGCCGCAGCAGCGATCCATCGCCGCCTTGAGCTGGGCCGTGACCGAGGTCAGGTAGTTCGGGCTGGCCAGGATCACGCCGTCGGCGCCGAGCATCGCCTCGCGCAAAAGTGGAAAGTCATCCTTGACCGGGCAGTCGCCGGTCTTGTGGCAGGCGTCGCACGCGCGGCAGGGGCCGATCGGGTGCTCGGCGACCAGCCAGGTCGTCACCGACGCCCCGGCCGACTGCGCCTGGCGAACCACCTCCGCCAAAAGCATTCCCGTCGTGCCCTTCTCTCCGTGAGGACTTCCGTTGATCGCGACAATCTTCATGTTCTTCTCCTGTTGTTCTGTTACGCACGGGCCATCTTAGACCCGCGAACAAAAAGAAACAACATGAACCGGACGCGGTGCGGCCTTCGCCCGCAACCGAATGACTAATGACGAATGTCGAATGACGATACGTGTTAAGGATAACCAATGACTCACGGGGCAATTACGCGACCGCGCGAAAAACTATGCAATAAACCCCCCGCTCGTGCGTTGTTACTGTAGTGGACGCAAGATAGTGGAACCTGACGGCGGCAGCGTGGCCAACGTAGTGCAATAAACATTCTAACTTTTTATTACGTTGGGTTACGATAGTAGATGAGAGCAGATACGTGTAGTACCTATGTGTAGTACCGAAGAAAATCGCAGTAGCGAACAATCGGTCGTCCGCGGCCCAGCGGCTCCCTCAGCGGAGTTTCCCTCGGTCAGCGTGGTCATTCCGGCCCGCGATGAAGCGCGATTCATCGAGCAGGATCTGCGATCCGTCCTGGCCAACGATTATCCTGCCGACCGGATCGAAGTGATCGTGGTGGACGGCATGAGCGGGGACGGCACGGGCGAGATCGTCCGGAAAATCGCCGGGGAAGACCGTCGCGTGCAATGCATGAGCAACCCGGAGCGCATCACGTCGACGGGCCTCAACATCGGCGTGCGGGCGTCCAAGGGCGAGGTCGTCATCATCCTGGGCGGACACGCGATTGTGACGCCCAGTTTCATCCGGCTCAGCGTCCGGGCGCTGAGGGAGCATCCCCAGGCCTGGTGCGCGGGCGGATGCATCAAGACGATCTCCGAAAACTACACCGGGCGGTGCATCAGCGCGGCCATGTCCACCCCGGTGGGCGTGGGCAACGCCATGTTCCGCCTGGGCTCCTACAAAGGCTACGTCGCCACCGTCGCCTACGGCGCCTATTGGCGATGCGTCTTCGAGTCCATTGGCTACTTCGACGAGCAGTTGGTCCGGAACCAGGACAACGACTTCAACCAGCGGATCATCCTGGCCGGTGGAAAGATCTATCTCGACAGCGACATCGAAAGTTCGTACTACAGCCGCGAATCGCTGAGGGGCCTCGCCCGGCAGTACTACGAATACGGCTTCTGGCAGATTCGCGTGCTTCAGAAGCATCGCAGGCCGATGAAGCTCCGGCAGATCGTTCCGCTGCTGTTCCTGAGCACATTGCTGACCGGCATGGTCAGCGCGTTTCTGTGGCAGCCGTTGCGGTTTTATCTGGCCGGACTGGTGGCCGTGTACGCCTCGGTGCTGCTGGTGGGCGTGGTGGACGTCGCCCGGCGAAAGGGAATCGCCCAGGCGCTGCTGGCGCCGGTGATTTTCGTGATCCTGCATTTCGGTTACGGCATCGGCAACCTGGTGGGCATCTGGCGGTTCATTATCTGCGACCAGGGAGGGGTCTTGAAACTGGCCCGATCGTTGCCGGCCGCCGTCATCGGGGCCGGAGTCTCGCTGGCGATCGTGGCCGCCTTCGATCTTGCCCTGGACCCCCATATATCCGTCAACTTCTTCTATTTCATTCCGCTGGCGCTGTCCGTGATCCTGCTGGGTCGCACCGCGGGCGTTGTCTGCGCCCTGCTGGCCGGGATCGAATCGGTCGTGGACCATTCCATGGCGCCGGTCCATTCCTCCATGTGCATTATGGTCTGGGACGGCCTGATGCGGACGTGCGCCCTTCTGGTGGCCTGCATTCTTTTGGACATCTGGTGGCGCCGAAGGTCGCCGGCGACGGCGGCCAACCCGGCCTCGCAACCCTCGCTGGCCGTGCTGCTGCTCCGCGCGATCCTCATGCCCCCGGACCCCGCCGATCTCCCGACGCCGCGGCAAAAAAAAGTCCAACTCCTCAAAAGCCTGGCCCTGGTCTACATCCCGCTGGCGGCCATCTCCGCCATCGGTTTTGCCCTTGGGCCCCGCATTTCCCTGGCACCCTTCTACGCCTTGCCGGTCATTGTCGCCGTTCTGAGGCACCGAGGGGTGCTGGGAGGAATGATCTGCGCCTTCTGCGCCGGAGGGGTGTTCCTGGCCATTCATTTGCTCGGTAAGGACGACTGGCACGTGGCCTTGTGGAACTCCACCATGAGATTGGCCATCCTTCTGACCATCGCCATCCTGGCCTGGGGCGCCCTGATTAAGGCACATTCCGACACCGAGTAAACCGCCCTGTAGCCGTGGGGCGTTCGTAGTGTGTCCGTAAGGGCATAAGAAAAAACGCCTTACGGCGTCACTACGAGCAAGATCGCCTTCCTTCGGGCGTAAACGGTCGAAACCCGATTTGAACGTCACCCGAAAAACGGTTATACTAGCCGGCACGGCAATGAAAAAATTCTTACAACGGACAGGCTTGCTTCCGGATCAACCGGGACACCTGAAGTCGGTCGGAAAGCTGATTTTTTTGGCGGGCCTGGTCGGCGTGGTCGCCGGACTGGGCGCCGTGGCGTTCCAGTT
>CAZYDC010000393.1:0-5179 GCA_964646065.1 uncultured Planctomycetaceae bacterium
CTTGCCTCCGGCGACCGGAATATCGTATGTGCGAACAATGGCGATCTTCCGCACGTCGCTGGTCTTGGCCGGCGCAAAGGTGGCACAGTCGGAAATGCCTGCCAACAATCCAATCATCAACATCGTCGAAGCCAAACGTTTTTCCATGATGCACCTCTCCCGTATCCAGAATAATTAATGACCGCCCCCGTAAAGTGCAAGGCAATATTGCATTAAGAACGTGCTAAAAAGGTCATCCGGGCGTCGGTCGCATAGGCTCCCCGAACGGAGGCGGATGGGTTTTCCTTGCGACGTTGCCGTTTTTGTGATTGGGCGAATGACTGTCGGTTATTATCATGGGCGAGATGAATGCCCCACAAAAAATCCTGATTTCCTCCGCTCAGAAAGCCATCCGCGTTCCTCGCAAGCGGTTGGCCGAGTTGGTTGAGTTCGTCGCCCGCAGTGAAGGCGTGCGCGTCGGGCAGGTGGACCTGGCAATCGTGGCTGCCCCGGAGATCACCGGGGTCAACCGGCGATTCCTCGGCCACGCGGGCGCCACCGATGTCATCAGCTTCGACCTGTCGGACAAGGACATTCCGGGCCTGTGCGCCCAACTGGTGGTCTGCGGCGACGTAGCCGTCGAGCAGGCCAAGGCTCGCGGACTGAAGGCTCGGGACGAGTTGATGCTCTACGTGATTCACGGCCTGCTGCACCTGATGGGCTACGAAGACACCTCCATCCGCGGCGGCGCGCGGATGCACGCGCGAGAAGAAGAATTGCTCCGGGAGTTCCTGAAGAATCGTAAGGCGTAGAGCGTGGGGAGTAGGGCGTAACGACGAAAAGAAGATTTGTCGTAAAGGGTGATGGGGAACGACACAGTCATTCATGTCCCCCTAAACCATGAAAATGCGTTAAAGCCGCTGAGGTCGCAGAGAAACTGAAAAGCAGGAAACAACGAAGGAAAAAGATAACCTGTTCATCCTGCTAATTCATCTCTTCTTTGCCGTTCTCAGTTTCTCTGTGGCCTCAGCGGCTAACCCGTCTGCACTTTCAGAGCAGAGGCCGGACAGCCAGGCGCGAACCAACGGAGGCCCGAACACGTATAACGTATGAAAGAGATGCATTATGACAACAATGACAACAACGTTTGAAGAAGTTCACACACAGGGAAGAGTGCCTACCGCCGAGAACATCCAGAAGCAGAAAGCGGAGCAGGTGGCGGCGACCCTCGCTTTGCGCAGCCTTCTGAGCGCTTCCCACAAGTTGGTAAACGACGAACAAAGAGAGCACCTGCGGCGGCTGTGCCGCGCGCGAGGCCTGCCCACCCGATAGGATCGTAGAGCGTGAAGCGTAGAGCGTAAGGCGTAACGGCGAAGAAACAGAAAGAAACAGCGAACCGTAGAACATTCGAACCGCAGAAGTCAGAAGTACAGACTCGGAATCCAGATTCTGTACTTCATCATTCTGCGGTTCGTTTTTTTTCGCCGTTACGCCCCACGGCCTACGCCCCACGCCCTACGGGTTGTTCCGTAGCTCCGCGTAGGCTCGGGGCGGTTCGGATTTGGCGATGACGGCCAGCGTCACACTGGAGGCGCCGGCTTGGAGGAGGACTCGCGAGGCTTCGTCGGCGGTGGCGCCGGTGGTGGTCACGTCGTCCACCAGCAGCACGTGCGCGCCGGCGAGGGTGATCTTGCCCTGCACCTCAAACGAGCCGCGAACGTTGTCCAGCCGCAGGCTCCTGGAAAGTCGGGCCTGGGGCGGCGTGTGACGGGTGCGGACCAGTTCGTGGCCCAGCGGCAATCGCAATTCGCCCGCCAGCGTGACGGCAAGGACCCTTGCGTGGTCGTACCCGCGGGCAAGCCGCCGCCGCCAATGCATCGGCACGCTGAGCACCAGGTCCGGCGTCCTGGCCGCCCGCGTGCGAACCGCCGCCGCCAGCAGCGAGCCCAGCCGCCGCCGCAGCGCCTCCTGACGATGGTACTTCATCCCGCGCACCACCGACCGCAACGGTTCGGCGTAGGAGCCCAGGCGGATCACCGACTCGAACCGCCCCAGCGTGGCCGGGCAGCCGGGGCAGGTTTCGTAAGAACTCCCCCCCACGGGCAGGCCGCTGCCGCACCGCCCGCAGTAAGGCGCGGACACCAGCGACAGCAGCTTGACGTTGCAATCCCGGCAGAGGCCGCCGTCGGAAATATCGTCCCGGGCGCAGGCCATGCACACCGCCGGCAGCACCAAGTCCAGCGCCCCGGCCGCGCACCAGCGAACCTTCGACAGCATGTCGGCGGCGACAGAAGGCTTCATACCATGTCCTGACAGATTAAAAAATGACGGCGCAAGAACACAACGTTGCTCTCGTCTGAACAAAATGTCAAATAACGAATGTCGAATGACGATTACTGAATAAGGTTCGGACACAATGTGTCGCGAGAAATCGTTATCTTGCCGGGTTTCTTTTCAGTATTCGTCATTCGTCATTGGTCATTGGTCATTTAGTGCGGCCCAAGGCCGCACCAGGGCCTTGGTAATCCAGTTTCACCGGCTCGGCCCGATGCACGGCATAGCCGCAGCGGACGATCCGCATCTGCCAATTCAATAGGTCGCCGTAGGCGGCCGGGTCGATGCGCGGCAGGCCGTGGACGGCGTTGACCACGTCCAGGCAGCACCAGTTGAACAGGACCGTGGCCAGGTCGTAGTCGTCGAAGTTCCACAGCAGGCCGTCCAGGGCTCGGCGACTGCCCGCCGCCGTCATCGCCAGCGTAGAGACTCGAAGCGGGAAGCCCTCAATGTCCAGCAGGGCGGCGACCGTGTCGAAGTTGTCCGATTGCCCCAGGATCAGCAGGGCCGCCTTGTAGCACCACAGAACGTTGCGCTCCTTCTCGTCCTCCAGGCGCGATTCGATTCGCTCGACGGCCTGTTTTATCTGCTCGGGTGTCCGGGCGGCCAGGGCCAGCGTCATGGCGCCGCAGATCCGAACGTTGTCACGGTCCTCGCGCTGGTCCTGCGGAGCGTCGGCGGGCGGCAGCATGGTCAGGCCCAACTGGAAGGCCCGCTGCGGATCGATCCGCGCCAGGTGCCAGGCGACGTAATGGGCCGGCAGGCGCGCTTTGGGCGCCAGGTCCACCGCGTCCTTGATCGTCTCGCCGGCGGTCTCGGTCTTCATTTGCCACAGCGCCACCGCCGCGGCCGCCGAGGCGAAGGGCGTGTACTTTCCCTGCGTCTCCGGATCGGCGTCGGGCGAGGGGAGCCAAATATACCTGGCATACGATCCCAACAGGTTGACCCGCGCGGGCGGATACTTGCCCGAGGCGTCGGGGGCCTGCTCGCCCAGCAGCCGCGCCGCGGCCATCAGCGAAGGCTCCTCGCGCGGATACCAGAGCTTCTTGCAGAAGTCGGTCAGCTCCGGCGCGAGGGCCAGATGCAGATCGCCGGCGGCCTCTAGCGCCGCCCGCACCAGCGGCACCGGCTGAGGCTTGCTCGGCAGGACCACGTCGCGAAGAATTTTGCGAACGGGGCCTTCGGCCTCGGCCAGGCCCAGCTTTCCCGCCGCCAGCAGTAACGCGGGCGAGGGATTATCCTTGGCTTGCGCCAGCATGGCGGCCACCAGCGGCGCGGCAATCTTCTTGTCGCACAGCCCCAGCACGTGCAACAGCCGCTCGCGAAGCAGCGGGTCGCGCGTGGCCGACGCTTCCTGCGCCACGATGGGAGCGTACTTCGCCGGATCGAACCGGGCCAGCGCGAAAGCGGCGGCGCTGATGACTTCGCGGTCGCCTTCGACCGGCGACAAGGCCGGCGCCGAGGCCGGTTCCGTCGCCGGCCTCGAAAGAGAGATCGGCTTGGGTTCGGTGGCGGCAGACGAAGCCGCCCTCGGCTGTGTCGAGGCCGGCCGTGACGTCGGCCGCGTCGATATCCCTGCCGATGCGGTGGTCGGCTGGTCCAGTGCGGGGGCGCTGGTGGCGCCTGGCGCGGTGGTCGCATAATCGCCGGCCGGGCGGGTCGTGGCCGCCTGGCAGCGGTCCTTGAACACCTTAGCGATGACTTCCTCGGTCGCCTTGCGGTCGGCCAGTCCGGCGACCAGCGCCGCCCAACCTGGTACGCTGGGGTCCGCGTCGAGGAGGGCGGTCTTCAGCGCGTCGTCCTCGCCCAGCGAGGCCGCCAGCACCGCGCCCAGTTGGCGGACCTCCGGCCAATCGTCCTTCACGGTTTTCCGTGCGGCGTTGCGGATGTACGGATTGTCCCGCCCGCTCAGCAGCAGGTTTCGCAGAAAGTTCAGCCGCGACTGCGGGCTGGACGACGAGAGCATGAGCAGCACGTTATGCCGGTCGAGTTGGCTGGGATCCCGGCCGGGAATGTTGAATTTGTGAGCCCGCGTCAGGGCGGTCGCAATGCTATTGAAGGTGGTGTCGTCGCTGGCGTCCATCGAGTTATTGAGGTATTTCAGCGTATGCTCGTCCTGCAGGACGGCCCCGACGGCCTGCCGGACCGCCGTCTCGCGGACGAACCTTTCGGGGCTGCCCAGGCGGCGAAGGAGCAGGTAATCCTGCACGTAGGGGTAGGCCACCAGCACCGCGCCGCACGTGACCAGCATCACGATCATCGAGGTCATCAGGCGGCGCTGCCAAGGATGTTGAGACAGGTATGTTTTCATCGCTCCCATACCAGTAGTGTACAACTCGCCGGAGGGTAGCGCCAAGTAGTTAAGGGTGGCATGGCGACGTTGTTTGTCGCCATGCGATGTCGGCAAAACAGGACATGGCGACAAACAGCGTCGCCATGCCA
The DNA here is from genome assembly GCA_964646065.1 of uncultured Planctomycetaceae bacterium. Classification (GTDB taxonomy): domain Bacteria; phylum Planctomycetota; class Phycisphaerae; order SM23-33; family SM23-33; genus CAZYDC01. The sequence continues at coordinate 4,756 of CAZYDC010000393.1, forward strand.
CCCTCATTGCGGAATCATTTGCTTGCCGCCTCCGGGGATTTGAAGATAATGGTCCTCCAGAGGATTTCCACATGAGCCAGACTCGAACCGAGCGCGATTCCATGGGCGCGATGCAAGTGCCCGCCGATGCCTTGTACGGGGCGCAGACCGCCAGGGCGATGGAGAACTTTCCGATCTCCGGCTGGCCGATGCCGCGGGAGTTCATCGCCGCGCTGGGGGCGATCAAGCTCGCCGCCGCCACGGTCAACAAGAAGGCCCGCCGCCTGGAACCCAAGTTCGCCGACGCGATCATCGAGGCGGCGATGGAGGTGATGAAGGGAAAGTGGGACGCGCATTTCCCCGTGGACGTCTTCCAGACCGGCAGCGGCACCAGCACGAACATGAACGCCAACGAGGTCATCGCCAACCGCGCGATGCAGCTTCT
>CAZYDC010000394.1:0-5175 GCA_964646065.1 uncultured Planctomycetaceae bacterium
GAAACCTTCTTCTATGATTTGCCGCGCGGTGCGGTCCCCCTCGACGTACCGTTCCAGGATGCGGTCCAGCAGGTCGTACGGTGGCAGCTTGTCCTGGTCGAACTGGTTGGGCTTGAGTTCGGCGCTGGGCGGTTTGTCGATGATGGACTGAGGTATTCGCTCTCTGCCGGCGTCGATGTTCACCTGACGGGCCAGGCGAAACACGATGGTTTTGAACACGTCGCCGATGACCGCCAAGCCGCCGGACATGTCGCCGTACAACGTGCAGTAGCCCGTGGACAGCTCCGACTTGTTTCCGGTCGCCAGGGCCAGGTGGCCGAACGCGTTGCTCCAGGCCATGACGATGTTCCCGCGAATGCGGGCCTGGACGTTCTCGTCCGCGGTGGCCGCGTCGCCGCCCGCCAGCGCCGCCGAGAGCACGCCGTCGTACGCGACGTGAATCGGCTCGATGGGCAGGACCTGGTAATGGATGCCCAGGATCCCGGCCAGACGCTGGGCGTCGGTGAGGCTGTGGTCGCTGGAGTATCGGCTGGGCATGGCCAGGGCGTACACGTTGTCAGGCCCCAGCGCGTCGGCGGCCAGGGCAGCCACGATGGCCGAATCGATCCCGCCCGAAAGCCCCAGCACAGCGGTCTTGAATCCGCACTTGGTCGCGTAGTCCCGCAGGCCAAGCTTCAGCGCCTGCCACAACCGCCCCATGCTGTTCTGCTGCGGTTCGCACCGGTTGGCGTGTGTAGCATGGGCATCTTGCCCATGTCTTGCTGTTTCCTGTGTAGCATGGGCATCTTGCCCATGTCCTGCTGCTTCCTGTGTAGCATGGGCATCCTGCCCATGGGCCGGGCTTGTGCCCAGATCGGCGATCAGTAGGTCTTCCTCGAAGCTCTTGGCCCTGGCCACGACCTTGCCCTCAGCCGATATCACGCAACTGCCGCCGTCGAAGATCAGCTCGTCGTTCCCGCCGACCTGGTTGACGTAAACGATCGGCACACCCGCCCGCTTCGCCTGCCGGGCGAAGAGCGATTCCTTCAGCGTGGCCTTTCCGATCTGGTACGGGCTGGCGGCCATGTTGACGATGATCTTGGCCCCCTGCCGCATCAGCTCGGCGACGGGATCCTGGTTGTAGAGCGGCTGGCCCAGCGCGGTGGGGTCCCAAAGGTCCTCGCAAATGCTGATGCCGATATCCGCCAGCGTGGCATCTGATGTAGCATGGGCATCTTGCCCATGAGTATCACGGGCATCCTGCCCGTGTCTTTGCTGTTGTTGTTGCTGTTGCTGTTTCCGTTGTTCTGCCAAAGAAGAAACATGAGAAGAAGAAGGAGAAGAAGGAGAAACCACGGGCGAGACGCCCGTGGGACTCATGGGCGGGTCGCCCATGCTACGCACGTCGCATTTCCCGGTCGCGCCGCCGGGCTCGAAATATCTTGTCTCGTCGAACACGTCATACGTGGGCAGCAGGCTCTTGGCGTGAACGTGGACGATCTTGCCTCCGGCCAGCAGGGCCGCGCAATTTTGCAGCGGCCGCCCGGACCCGCTGGGCGTCGGGCGGGCGAACCCCACCAGCGCCGCGATCTTGGTACAGGCCTTGGCCAGCGTTTCCACGGCGGCCACGTTGTCCGCGACGAAATGGTCCTTGCGCAGCAGGTCGCGCGGCGGATACCCGACCACCGACAACTCCGCGAACACGACCAGGTCGGCCCCCTCCGCCGCCGCGCGGTCGATGTACTGCAACATCTTCGCGGTGTTGCCCGCGATGTCGCCCACGACCGGATTCAACTGTGCCAATGCGATTTTCATAAAGTTGGTACGCTTGTATTACCCTGTTTGAGCCGATTTTTCACTCGAAAAAGGGCGAAGGCGGGATTCGGGTTTCGGGATTCGGGTTTCGGGAACAAGCGGCTGAGCCCCGCCGGTCGTTTCTTCGCCGTTTCTTCCCGATTCCCGAATCCCGAAACCCGAGCCCCGATTCTTCTTCCTACCTGCTTGATATCGCGTTTCCCCCACGCCATAATCTGGCGGTTCGCTCGTTTCCAACCATCACAATCAGGAGACACTCATGCGTACGTTGAACATGGCTGTACTGGCCGCTCTGGGCTTGGCGATGCTGACCGGATGCGAGGAGAAGTACCAGTTGACGTTCGTCAACGGAACCCAGGACCAGCGAAGCGTGGAACTGGTCATGCCCGGCGGAGGCCCGATGATGATCGGCACCGTGGACGGCATGGGCGACAAGGCGCGCACGAGTTTCAAGATCGACTCCGGCGACCTGCCCATGACCCTGAAGTGGCGGGCCGGGGACCTCGACGGGCTGATCCCGCTGGACAGCAAAACCGCGCATGAACTGTGGATCCACATCGACCGCTACAGAACCGGGCCGGTGGACCGCAAGACCGAAATCAATACCCACGAAAAGAGCGAATCCACCGAGAAGGTTCACCAAGGCACCGTGGTTCAATAGATCAAGGGTGGCATGGCGACGTTGTTTGTCGCCATGTCTTCGTCGCGCTGGCATAGCATGGCGACAAACAACGTCGCCATGCCACCCTTACAGGGACACTCACTTGCAAAAAGTCATCACATTCGGCGAGATCATGGGGCGGTTGGCGCCCGACGGAAAGTTGCGGTTCGGCCAGGCGCTGCCCGGGCGGCTGAACGTGACCTTCGGCGGGGCCGAGTCCAACGTCGCCGTCGCCGTCGCGGGCATGGGCGCTCAGGCGGCCTTCGTGACCGCCCTGCCGAAAAACCCCATCGCCGACGCCTGCGTGGCGCACCTGCGCGGGCTGGGCGTGGATACGGGCAACATCCTTCGCGTCCCGCTGGGGCGGCTGGGGTTGTACTTCCTGGAACAGGGCGTGGACCAGCGCCCCAGCAACGTCGTCTACGACCGCGACGGTTCGTCCGTCGCGCTGACCCCGCCCGATCAGTACGCCTGGCCGTCCATTCTCGCCGGCGCCGCCTGGCTGCACGTTTCGGGCATCACACCCGCAGTCTCGCGATACGCCGCCCAGGCCACCCAAGACGCCGCGCGAGCCGCCAAGGCCGCCGGGCTGACCGTTTCGTGCGACCTGAATTTCCGCAAGAAGCTTTGGAACTGGGAGCCCTCGCTCAAGCCCCGCCAGCTCGCGCAAAAAACCATGCGCGACCTGCTGCCCTTTGTGGACCTGGTGATCGCCAACGAGGAGGACGCCGCCGACGTGCTGGACATTCACGCCTCCGACACCGACGTGCAGGCCGGAAAGGTGTCCGTCGAAAAGTACCCCGCGGTCGCGCGGGAGATCGTCCGCCAGTTCCCCAACGTCTCGCGAGTCGCCGTCACGCTCCGCCAGAGCATTTCCGCCTCGCACAACGATTGGGGCGCCATGCTCCACGTCGCCGGCGGCGAGCAGGCGTTCTTCGCGCCGCTCCGCGACGGCCAGTACCGCCCGTATGAAATCCGCCACATCGTGGACCGCGTCGGGGCCGGAGACGCGTTCGGCGCGGGGCTGATCTTCGCCTCGCTGACGCCCGAACTGGCCCAGCCGCAGACGGCCCTGTCGTTCGCGGCGGCCGCCTCCTGCCTGGCCCACACCATCGAGGGCGACTTCAACTTCGTCAGCCGCGCGGAAATCGAGACCCTCATGAAAGGCTCCGGCAGCGGAAGAGTCGTCCGATAAAAATACAACAGCGAACCGCAGAACCACGGCGCTGCCTTTGGCCGCAACCAAAGCTTTACTTCGGGCCTTCGACGAAGGAACAGCGGGGTTAGTCGCTGAGGTAACTGAGAACACTGAGAAAAAAGAAGAGAAGAGAAGTTTCATCTTCATTATCGTCTTTGCTTTTCTCAGCGATCCTCAGCGACCTCAGCGACTAACCCAATGTGCGAGCAAATTTGCGCGGCGTGCGCAGAAGATTATGGTTAGCCGTGCAGAAGTACGAAGTGCAGAGCCTCCATTTCGAAGTTTTCGCTTCTGCTTTCTGCAGTTGGCTGTTTCTTTCCGTGTCTTCACTTCTGCCTTCTGCCGTTCGACATTCGACTGTTCTGCGGTTCGGCTTTTCTTCCTCTTCCAATCGTCAATCGTAAATCGTAAATTGTCAATCACGATGAACCTTCACATATACGCCTTGTCCGCCCTGCTGTTGGCGGCCTCCGCTTCCGCGCGGTCTTGTTCGTGCCGATCCCCGTCGGATGCCGTCCCCGGCACTCTTCCCACCGCCGGACAATCCGTGACCCCGCCGGAGCCTTACGCGAACATCGCCGCCGAGGTCCGCAAGGAGTTCGGCGACTCCACCGACGCCATCGAGGCGGCCGCCAAGGCCGGCGAACCGGACTACCTTTCCCTGGTCGCCGGCGCCATGGCCGACGACCGTCAGGCCATGCATCGGCTGCTGCGCCTGACCGCCCGCCCGGAGTTCACCGGCCCGGCCTGGACCGACCACTCCGAGGTCCTGGCCACCGTCCTGCCCGACGTGGGCGACCGATTCTTCGCCTCCTGCCTTGCCGCCGAACCCATCGACCTCCAACGCCGCGCCCGCCAGGCGATCGTCGCCAACGCCACCCGAGAGGACAAAAGCAACCTCACCGCCCAGCAGAAAGACGCCCGCAGCCTGGAAGACCTTCGCGGCACCTTCCCGAAGAGCTTCCCGCAGAGCGTGGGGAGTGGCCCGTAGGCGGTAACGGCGACTTGTCACGGCGCGGTTCTGACGAAGCCGGAAGAACGGCGAAGAAAAAGCGAACCGCAGAATATCGAGCAATCGAACCGCGGAATGACGAAGTACAGAGCAGGAATCCCAGCTCTTCACTTCTGACTTCTGCGGTTCGATTGTTCGAATGTTCTGCGGTTCGTTTTTTTTCTTTTGCAGAAAAGACCCTGGTGCAGAGGGTACACGCCAAACAGCAAGCTCGGACCTGGGTGTGAGCTTGCTGTTTGGCGTGCATGGGCATTCTGGAGCCCGTTTCACATCTCTTCCGCTTGCGGCTTAGCAGCAGCTTCTTCTTCTGCGAACCAGACCCAGCGCCCCCAGCAGAATCAAGGTCAGCGAAGCCGGTTCGGGAGTCTGCGACGGTGCGTAGTTCCAGCCGCCGGGGTTCCAGTAGTTCAGCAGGATCTGGAAGTCCAGGAAGTCCACCACGCCGTCGCCGTTGTAGTCGGCCTGCGCCCAGCCGATGGCCGGGCCGCTGGCCTGCCAGTGGTTCAGCAA
>CAZYDC010000395.1:0-5141 GCA_964646065.1 uncultured Planctomycetaceae bacterium
CGGGAAAGATTAGCAACGAAACTTGACCATGATATTCTGTGAAGACATCCTTCCTGGGCCCCGGATGGGGCCAAAGATTTGTAGCCCACCGCGTGAGCGGTGGGTAGCGGATGGCCTTTGCCGTCAAGCCCCGGTAGGGGCGACAGGTTGGCGAACCGCCGAAAAGGCGCCGCGCCGAAATGCGGGTCAAACAATTTGCGGGGCCGGTCGCCGGTTGCCCCGTGGTCTTCTTTCGCCCCTGGCGGGGCTTGTCGTTTCACGTGTTCCACTTCCCACCGCTCACGCGGTGGGCTACAAATCTACCGCCCCTACGGGGCGAAGAAACAACGTTCGAACAACAAGCTTCGATTCATTGTTAGGTACAAAGGACGTACATGCCTCCAACTGATATTTATGACGTGATCATCGTGGGCGGCGGGCCTGCCGGTCTGGCCGCCGGGCTTTACACTGCGCGCGACCGCTACCGCACGTTGATGCTCGAGAAGAACGGCCTGCCGGGCGGGCAGATCATGCTCACCGACCGCATCGAGAATTACCCCGGCTACGAGAACATCTCGGGCTTCGACCTGGTCGAGAAGATGAAAGAGCAGGTGGCCAAGTTCGGGGCCGAGGTGCGGACCAACCAGTCCGTCTCGGGCGTCTGCAAGCACGACGGCCCGGACGGACAGCCCGTGGTCGAGGTCGTCACCAATGGCGGGGAGAACCAGTTCTTCGCCCGCAGCGTGATCCTGGCCCCCGGCAGCGACTACCGCCAACTGGGCGTGCCCGGCGAAACGGTCATGCGGCAGGCCGGCAAGGTCAGCTACTGCGCCACCTGTGACGGCGCGTTTTATCGCGGCAAGCACGTGTTGACCGTCGGCGGAGGAAACACCGCCGTCGAGGACACCATCTACCTCGTCAGCCGCTTCGTCGCCAAGACCACCATGATCCACCGCCGCCCCGAGTTTCGCGCCCAGAAGGTCCTGGTCGAGGAACTCTACTCGCTGACCAAAACGAAGGACCTCCAGATCATGCTGCCCTACGTGCTGGAGGAGATCGTCCCCAATGCCGACAAGACCGCCATCGACCACGTCTGCCTTCGCAACCTGGATTCCGACAAGACCGAGGAACTGAGGGTGGACGGCGTGTTCATGTTCGTGGGCATGGTGCCCAACACGGCCTTTTTGAAGGGCCTGGTGAAGATGAACCAGCACGGGTACATCGCCTGCGACCCAACCACGCTGAAAACGTCGATGCCGGGCGTGTTCGTCGCGGGCGACTGCCGGCAGCAGGCGGCCATGCAGCTTGCCACCGCCTGCGGCGACGGCGTTGTGGCGGCCATGATGCTCAAGGAATATTTCCGCGACCCCCTGGCTTGGCCGACCACGGCGGGCGAAGAAGGGTTGGTAGAGGGCTGGTGAACGGCGAAATGATCGGCAAAATGACGAATGTCGAATGACGAATAGACGGAGAAAAATACGGTCCACATTGGGTCATTCAGTTATTCGGGTATTGATTTGTCATTGGTCATTCGTCATTTGACATTGTGATGTGAATTCGTCAGTGCGTAATTAAATGAAAGGACTGTCCGTGAGCGAGAAAACCAAAGTTGGCGTAATAGGTCTGAGCATGGGCCAGAATCACGTTATAGCTTACAAGAACATCGCGGACGCGGAGATGCTGGCCGTGTGCGACTGGGACGAGCCGTGGCTCAAACATATGCAGACTCTGCATACCGTACCTCGCACCTATTTGAAGTACGAGGACCTGCTGGCCGACAAGGACGTCGAGGCCGTGTCGGTCTGCCTGCCGACGTCGATGCACGCACCGGCGACCATCGCGGCGTTGAAGGCGGGCAAGCACGTGCTGTGCGAAAAGCCGATGGCCACCACCGCTCGCGACGCCCAGGCGATGGCGGCGGCGGCCAAGGACGCGGGCAAGGTGCTGATGATTTCGCACAACCAGCGGTTCTCGCCGCAAGCCCAGTACATCAAGCGATTGGTGGAGCAAGGCCGGCTCGGGAAAATCTATTTTGTGCGCGCCGGGTGGCGCCGCACGATGGGCGGCCTGCCCTCGGCCGACAGCCAGCGGGCCACCGGAACGCTCAACCGCAACTGGTTCAACGAGCGAGCCAAGGGCGGCGGAGTGCTGTTCGACCTCGGTTCGCACATGCTGGACCTGTCGATGTGGTTCATGGGCTTCCCGAAGATCGAAAAAATCGAGGGCATGAACTACTCGACGTTCCTGCCGGCCTTCTCGGCCGCCCACAAGCAATCGGGCGACGCGGAAGACCTCGCCGCCGCCATGCTCTTCTTCGAGGGCGGCGCGACGCTGCAACTGGAGGTCAGCTTCGGCTCATTCGTCGAGCAGGACGCCGTCTTCGTCGAGTTGTACGGTTCGCAGGGCGGCGTTTCGCTCCGCAACGGGGTCCTGAAGGTTTTCGGCGAGGACCAGGGCGCGTACACAGCGGGCGCCATCCAGAAGTTCAACCTGCCCGTCCAAAGCCCGCAGGAACATTTCGTCCAAGCCGTGCGGACAGGCAAGGGCCCGCTGGTGACGGCGGAGCACGGCGTGGCCGTGACCACCGCGCTCGAAGGCATCCGCGAATGCGGCATCGTTCTGGGCGACCCCAACGGGAAAGTGTATAGCTGAGAAACTATCTTGAATTCGTAGCTGTCTTCGCGTGGCAAGAGCCACCTTGGATCAGGCAGAATCCGCCCTGTCGTCGAGGGTCTTCATGGCCAAGGCGTACGGTTGGATGACCGTGGCGGGATAGCCTATCCGAATGACCTCTTTGTTACGGCACACAGCGCGGCGCTGATTTGCCTGTTGCGTTAACGATCTCCGTATATAATAGCCGTTGAGGTGCAGGCGATGCCGATTATCTCGCTGTTCTACGGAATCGTTGTCTCAATGTACTTCCTGGATAACAGGCAGCACAAGGCGCCGCATATTCACGTTCGATATCAGGATGACGAAGCCGTCTATTCGATCCCGGACGGAGAATTGCTATCGGGCGCGATCCCGCCGTCGAAGGCCAGACTGGTGCAGGCTTGGATCGAGATTCATCGCGAAGACTTGCTGGCCGACTGGCAGTTGGCCGTAAGCGGCCAGTTGCCGCACAAGATCGAGCCGTTGAGGTAGAAAATGTTGCCACGGGTGAAAACCGTCGTCGCAAAGCAGGATTACACGCTGGAGATAACGTTCACCAACGGCGAAGTTGGATCGTACGATTGTCGTCCGTTGCTGGACTTCGGAGTGTTTACGGAATTGAGCGACGAAGCGTATTTTCGCCAGGTCCGGATGGTCAATGGAACGGTGGCCTGGCCGCATGAACAGGATATCTGCCCGGACACCTTGTACCTCGACTCATGTCGGAAACCAATTTCCAAGGCTTCCTGACAACCGGGGCTGTTGCCTCGAAATGACTTGAAAACTGCCGGGAATGGTTTCTAATGCAATCAACGAACTCATCGTGCGACAAGATCGGCCCTCGGGCCCAGAACCGGAAAGGAGCTGCCAATGGATGAATACGGCGCGACAAGAGATACCATGTATCGGACCCAATCCGCCCTGTCGTCGAAGGTCTTCATGGCCAAGGTGTACGGTTGGATGACCGTGGCACTGCTGATCACGGCCTTGGTGGCCATGTACGTCGCCGGCAGCGAACAATTGATGAACTCGATTGTCCGCAATCACGGGCTGCTCATCGGGCTGTTCATCGGGGAGCTGGCCCTGGTCTGGATTCTGAGCGCCTCGATTAACCGCTTGTCGTTCCCGGTGGCCGCGACGATGTTCGTCGTGTATTCGGCCCTGAACGGGCTGACGATAAGCTTCATCTTCCTGCTGTACACGAGCGTCTCGATCACCTCGACGTTCTTCATCACGGCGGGCACCTTCGGGGCCATGAGCTTCTACGGGTACACCACGAAAAAGGACCTTTCGAGTTGGGGCAGCCTGCTGCTGATGGCCTTGATCGGCCTGATCATCGCCAGCGTGGTCAACCTGTTCATGGCCAGCTCGATGCTCTACTGGATCACGACCTATGCGGGCGTGCTGATCTTCGTGGGGCTGACCGCCTACGACACCCAGAAGATCAAGAACATGGGCGTCGGCGACGCGGAATCCTACAGCGATGTCGGCAAGAAAATGGCCGTGCTGGGCGCCCTGTCGCTCTACCTGGACTTCATCAACCTGTTCCTGTTCTTGCTGAGAATCTTCGGCCGGCGCAGATAAATCACAGTTTCCACCCGCCCGGGGAAAGCCCGCCGAAAAAGCCCGGCCACGGCGTTGGCCGGGTTTGCTTCGGACCCGCGCGGAAAAGACTACTTTCCCAAACTCCCCGCGCGCAGTTTGAACGCCGGCGGTTTGCGGGTTCCGGGAGTGGTTTGGATGGTCTTGCCGCAGCCGGCGCACCGGACGGGCTGTCCCCGAAACTTCTCCGGCACCGACGACGTCACTTTGCATTTTGCGCATGTGATCTTCAGGGATCGCATGAATAGCTTGCCTCCATTGCTGCATACACTTCATCGGATGATAAAAGGAAGCGCTTGAATTACGAACCAGAGGGGAAAAACGACGAAGGGCGAGGGGCGAGGAGCGATGGGCGAAACGGCCAAAACATGCCCGCGCTGACTTGGGCATAGCGCCCCGCAGTTCAATCGTCAATTGTAAATCGTCAATTCCGCGTCACTCTGTGACGCGAGAGATGTCCGCGCCCAGCGGGTGGAGCTTGGCTTCGATCTCCTCGTATCCGCGGTCGATGTGGTAGACGCGCTGGATCGTGGTCTGGCCTTTGGCGACCAGGGCGGCGACGACCAGGGCGGCCGACGCCCGCAGGTCGCTGGCCATCACGGGGGCGCCCACGAGCTTTTTAACGCCCGTGACGATGGCCGTGGGGCCTTCCTTGCGGATGTCCGCGCCCATGCGCAGCAGCTCGGCCACGTGCATGAAGCGGTCGGGGAAAATCTTTTCGGTGATCGCGCTGTTCCCGTCGGCCAGGCACAATAGCGTCAGCAGTTGCGCCTGCAGGTCCGTGGGGAAACCCGGGTACGGTTGCGTGGTCACGTCGGTCGGCTCCAGCCGGCGCGCGGACGCCACGTTCACCCCGCCGTTGGACTTCTGCACGTCGATGCCGATCTCGCGCAGCGTGTCCACGACGG
>CAZYDC010000396.1:0-5138 GCA_964646065.1 uncultured Planctomycetaceae bacterium
CATCCTTGGACTCGCCGCCGCGGTGGGGCAGTCCTTGTAGTATATTTTCTCGCGGCTGTACGTGATGCGCCATCCGGGGGCGTTCCTGCGCCTGATGGTGCTGGGGCACCTGGTCATGGGGGCGCTGTCGCTGGCGATGCTGCCTTTCCTGCACCTGGACCACCTGCCACCGCTGGGGCAATACGTCTGGCCGCTGGTGGGTGCGTCGGGGTTCTACCTGCTGGGGCAGGCCGGGCTTTTCTACGTGCTCCGCCACGTGGAGGCGTCGCGAATCTCGCCGCTCTTAGGCCTGAAGATCGCCATGCTCGCGATCATCACGGCAGCGTTCCTGCGCGACTGCCCCGCCCCGACGCCGCTGCAATGGTTGGCCGTGGCCTTGAGCGTCGCGGCGGCGTTCGCCTTGAACTCCACCGGCGGCAAACTCCCGGCCCGGATCGTCGCCGGCCTGCTGCTGACCTGCCTGACCTACTCGCTGAGCGACATCAACATTCGCTACCTGATTCTCGGGTTGGGCGGCGGGACCAGCGGCGTCTTTGCGGCCGTGGCGTTCTGCTACCTGCTGTGCGGTGTGGCGGCGCTGGCGGCGCTGCCGTGGGCCGGCGCGCACCAGCGCGGCGACTGGCGGCTGGCCGTGCCCTGGGCCGTGTCCTGGCTGGGCGCGATGCTCCTGCTGTTCGGCTGCTTCCAGACGCTCAACGACGTGGTCTGGGGCAACATCCTGCAATCGACGCGAGGCCTGATCTCGATGGTCCTGGGCGCCGCGGTCGCCGGCGCGGGCATGGTCCACCTGGAAAAGAAAGTCGCCCGCGGCATTTTCTGGCGCCGCATGGCGGCGGCCTTGCTGATGTCCGCCGCGATAGCCCTCTACGCGAAAAAAGTTGTGGGGTAGGAGGGGTGGCATGGCGACGTTGTGTGTCGCCATGTCTTGGTCGCGGCGGAATCGCATGGCGACAAACAACGTCGCCATGCCACCCATAACAGCGGGCATTCCGGGCGGAGTTGGTGTAGAATATTCTACCGTGAACCTGGAACCCCGACACATCGAGCAGCTCTGCCGCGAGTTGGACATTCGGTTGATGGTCCTGTTCGGCTCGCGGGCCGGCGGCGGCGGCGCCAGGCCCGGCAGCGACACGGACCTGGCCGTCCTCTTCGCAATCGCGCCCGATGATCTGCGCCTTCAAGGCGAACTGGAAAACATTCTGAGGCGGCGCCTGGAGATCCAGGGACGGCTGGACCTGGTGATCCTCAACACGCTTGGGTCCACCACGCTGGGGCGCGAAATCGCCCGAGGCGGTAAAGTGCTCTATGATTCCGACGGCGACCAGTGGCCGCTGTTCGTCACCAAGGCGATCAAGGCCTACGCCGATTTCAAGCCTTTCCGCCGGCTTCGAGAAAAGTCGTTGCGCGGGGAGCCCATTCCATGAGCCCACAGGTGATTTCGCGAAAACTGGCCTATCTGCAATCGTATCTCAACGACCTCAAGGCCCTGGCGGATCGCGGCGCGATCAAGGAAAACCACTATGCCTCCGAGCGCCTGGTCCAACTCATCGTGGAGACAATGTTCGACATCATGTCGCACTGGCTGGCCGCCAAGGGGTTCAGTTCCTCGGACAGCTACGCCGAGGTGGTCGTGGAGGCAGGGAGGCGAGGGCTGATCACGACCGAACTGTCCGACCGCCTGCTGCCCGCGGCGAGAATGCGAAACCTGCTGGTTCACATGTACGAGCAAATCGACCTGGACAAGCTCCAGCAGGCCGTCCCTTCGGCGCTCGATGACGCGGGCGAATTCATCCGACAGGTTTCCGCTCAGGCTTCCCATTGATGGAGCAGACCGCGCCATCCAAGGACCCCGACACCATCCGCACGATGTTCGCGCGGATCGCGCGGCGGTACGACCTGAACAACCGCCTGCACTCGATGTGGCGCGACCAGGCCTGGCGGCGGGCGGCGGCGAAAATGGCCCACCTCCAGCCGGGCGAGGACGCCCTGGACGTCGCCTGCGGCACCGGCGACCTGACCGCGATGCTGGCCGAAAAAGGGGACATTCTACTTTTCCCTCCAAAGAATCCGGCAACCCCTTCCGTCCCGCCCATCGTTTCCGCCACCGAGACCTCCGGCAAACCGCAGGAAAAAGTTGAATGTCCCCTTTTTCGCGGCCGCGTGGTCGGGGCGGATTTCTGCCCGGAGATGCTCGACCTGGCCCGCAAGAAATTCCCCCACCTGCCCATCGAGTGGGTGCTGGCGGACGCGCACTCGCTGCCCTTTGCCGAGGCCAGTTTCGACGTGATCACCATCGCGTTTGGCCTGCGGAACCTGGCCGATCCGCGTGGGGCGCTGGCCGGTTTCGCGCGGCGGCTTCGCCCCGGCGGGCGGTTGGTCGTGCTGGAGTTCACGCCCGACGGTCGCGGCTGGTGCGGGCGGGCCATCGCCTGGTTCACGCGCCACGTCATGCCCCGCACCGCCTCGGCCATTGCGGGCGAAGGCGGCGAGGCCTACGATTACCTCCATAAGTCGGTACAATCGTTCCTGACGGCCGGCCAGCTCGCGCAGGAATTGGCCGATGCGGGCCTGACCGACGTGCAGACCCGAGAACTGACGTTCGGTACCGTCGCCCTTTGCCGAGGAGTGAAGTAATGGTGGCATGGCGACGTTGTTTGTCGCCATGCGATTCCGGCAGGACCAGAACATGGCGACAAACAACGTCGCCATGCCACCCATGGATTTATGACGGCCCACTTTACAGAACGCTTTGACCATCACCGGGGCAAGATGCCTCTGCTGCGCCGCACCAGCCCGCTGCGCACGTTCCTCTTCATGGCTATCACCTTCGGCGGATTCCTGCTGATCAACGCGTTCTGGTTGTACATCTCCGGCGGGCGGTGGATCAACTTCAGCCCGGCGGGCTACTGGCATGACCTGGTCCAGCCGCTGGGCGAGACCTTCCTGACGCCCCTGAGCGTCATCATCCATAAGTGGATGATCGCGGTGGCCGGGCTGACGCTGGGGCTCATGGTCTTCGTGCCGATTATCATGTCGGTGCTCTACCGCCTGATCTGGGTCGTCCCGGCCGTCGCGGTCGTCGCCCTCGTCGGCCACGCGCCGGTCCTCGCGCTGACGTTGGCGCTGGGCTGCTTGCTCGCCGGACGAACCCCGCTCCGCAGCGACATGCCTTTCGTGGCCATGATGCTGGGCTTCCTGCCCCCGGGCCTGTACCTCATGCTGTTCTCCTTTCTGGGCAGCGAGCCGGCGGCCTTGCCCGTCGAGCAGCTCCTGCTCAAGGCCCCGCTGCTGGCGGCCCTGGTGGCGGCCGTGCTTTCGGGCGCCGCCGTCCTGAGCCTGGCCCGCCTGAGCGACTATCGCAGCGGAGTGGTCTGGCCGGTGGTCGCCTTCCTGGTGGCCGTGCCGATGCTGCTGTTCTTCCTGCTGGTCGGAAGCGACGAGCTCGAATACAACCTGATGACGGCCGGACTGTCACCCACCGACACCCTGCTCGAACCTCTGCCGCTCAAGGATTGGCGGGAGCGGAATCACATTCCCAACCTGCCCGCCAAGGACCTGCTGCAAAGGGCCCAGGACGATCTGCGGTCGCAGAAAGACCGGCTCAGCCGCCAGTGCGACCTGTTCCTGGACGAGCACGGCAAAAGCGATCGCGCCGCCGCGGTCCTCTGGGTCCGTGCCCAGGCCGCCAGCCTGATCGTGGACGCCCAGGCCCTTGCCGGCGGACAGGTGCGGTACGACGCCTCGTACGTCCGCGGCGAATCGGCCCCGTCGTGGACCCTGCTGGCCCAGGAGCACGCTTCGCGACCCCAGGCGGCGCTGGCCCAGTGGCACCTGGGCGAACTCGCCCTCCGCCAGGGCAATGTCCCCGACGCCCTGACGCACCTGCAAGACTGCGACCAGAAGCTCGACAAGCTCCTGGCAAGGCGCCATCGCGAACGAGCGCCCTCGCCGGCCGACCTCAACCCGTTCGCCGGATCGGCCCTGGTCCCGCGGCTGGTCTATTACCAGATCGCCCAGACCCAGGCCGAGCAACTGCTCTGGGTCATCGACCAGGTCCACGTCCAGCACGACGCCGCTTCGGCCCAGGCCTTGCGTGACTGGCAGAGGCTCGCCCCCTCGGCGCCCGACTACGCCGAGCAACTGAACAAGCTGCTGACCTCGTGCTTCAACACCAACATGGCCGACATCCTGCGGCTGGCCCTGGCGCTGGCCGACCGCGACGTGGACCGCCGAATGACCATTTTGGCCGCGCTGGCGAATCAGCCCAAGTCGCCCGCGTTCGTCCAGGCCAACTTCGAGTTGGGCGAACTGACCTTGCGCTTGGCCAAGCCCCGTGTCGGCCTCAAGACCGCCAAGGAGTATTTCCAGACCGTCGCCGACGCCGGCGACACCCCTTGGCAGGACCAGGCCGAACTGCGACTCAGTTCGCTGACGGCCCCCAAGGAGCAACCATGAAGCGACTACGTAGCACGGGCGTCTCGCCCGTGAGTAGCATGGGCGTCTCGCCCATGTCTTTGCTTTTGTCGTTGTCGTATTTGTGCGAAGAAAGAACAGAAGAAAACAACAGACCACGGGCGGGACGCCCGTGAGACTCATGGGCAAGATGCCCATGCTACGTATTGAGACGGCCCCCAAGGAGTAACCATGAAACAGATCGTCCTGGGCATTACCGGCGCCAGCGGGGCCGCCTACAGTGTTTCGCTGGCCAAGCTGCTGGCCGGGGCCGACTGCCAGGTACACCTGGTCGTCACGCCGCACGGCCGCGAGCTGCTCAAGCTGGAGCAAGGCATTGCCAACCTCACGCCGGCCTCGATGGTGGGCAAGGCCCTGGCCCGCTGCCTGACGCTGCACGACTACCATCGTCTGGCCGACCCGCTGGCCAGCGGATCGGTCCACACCGACGGCATGGCCGTCTGCCCGTGCAGCTCCAACACGCTGGCCGCCGTCGCCGCCGGACTGGCCGACAACCTGCTGACCCGCGCCGCCATGGTTCACCTCAAGCAGCGCCGGCCGCTCGTGCTGGTCGCGCGCGAGATGCCCGTGTCCGCCATCGACCTGGGCAACCAGTTGAAGCTCTCGCAGGCCGGGGCGATCATCGCGCCCGCAAGCCCCGGGTTCTACCACGGTCCCAAGAGCAT
>CAZYDC010000397.1:0-3591 GCA_964646065.1 uncultured Planctomycetaceae bacterium
ACCGTCACGGCCAGGTGCGTCAGGAATCGCCGGTCGACTACCGGCAGGTCCCTGTTGGTGATGACGATCTTGGCGATCTCCTTTTCGGGGTGCGGATTGACCCAGGTCGTCATGTACACTCGCGTGACGGGGTAATTCTTGCACGCGCCCTTCCATGCGACGGTCGTCGTGGTGCCCTCTTCGTCGGGGAACTGGTCGTGGCCGTAATTCCAGTCGGCGAAGTTGGTGTTGTTCAGGCCCATGACTTCTTTCGTGCCGTCGCTGTAGCACACCTCACGCCAACCGTAGACTTTCAAGCCGGTGGTCCATCCGCCGGTGTGCAGGAACACCAGGCCGGCGACGCTCTTCTTGTTCACCGGGATTTCCACCGTCTCGGGGCAGTTGGCCAGGCTCTTGGCGAAGTCCGGATTCACTCGCAGCGTGACGGAGTTCTTGTCACCCTTGGCCACCTTGAACGGCACGCCGCCCATGTTCACGTCGCCGGTTGGGAAGTCGCGGATGTCCTGCTCCGGACCCCAGTCCAACCAGCCGACGCCATCGCCGGCCTTGTCGTCACGGAAACCCGTGTTGGCCAGCGGCGCCAGGTCCAGCGTTTCAAACTTCACGTCGCGCGGCATCGCCGGCTTGGGGGCCGGAAGCTTCTGCACGATGCCCAGGTTGCTCAGCAGCATCGACGCGACGCGCATCGGGCTGCCGTAATCGTTCTTCTCTCGCTCGGGAACCTCCCACTTCACCTGGTCGATCACGATCCTGCCATTGCCCAGCGGCACTTCCACCCAGCCGCCGGGGAACAGGCAGTCGGCGGCGCCTTCGACCTTGACCACGTATTCGACCTGGCCCTTGGGGTCGCTCGCCACGCCGGAAACCTGCATCTGGCCCTCCATGTTTTCGCCGCCGGTGTTCGGACGCCAGTAGAAATCGACGTTGCTTAAGCCTTCGGCCAAACCGTCGTGCTTCTCGATCATCTCTCGATCCACCCAGGAGCGGTAAAGCTGCATGTCCACAGAAACCTTCTTCCCGGTCAGGTCGGCCAGGAACGCCTGATGCTCCGGCCTGGCGCGATGCAGAATCAACACGCCGCCGTCTTGCACATACTTGCGGAATGCATCGATGCTCTTGCCCACGTCCGGCTGATTCATCTCGACCAGCGTAACCGGGCTGGCGGCATCGACCTGGTTGACGATCTTGAAATCGGCCCGCAGATCCTTGAGCCGGTTGAGGACCGGTTCGGAAACATTGTCCAAAACAGCCAGTCGCGATTGCGGATGCCTGTAGAGGTCTTTGCCGAGATAGCCCAGGATTCGCCCCAACAGTTGGGCCGCCATCGGCTCGGTGTCCAGGGTCTCCGTCAGCGGCAGTTGCGTGACGAGGATCGAGCCGTTGCCCAGGTACATTTCAAACAGCGGCGTCCAGGCGATGACGTTGATCTGCTGATCCAAATTGAAACTTTCGACCAGCGACAGGAAGTTTCCGCGATTGGGCGTGCGATACAGCCCCCGCCCGATCAAGTGGCCCGGCTGGTCGGCCGGCCAATGCCACATCGCGAAGTCCATGTCCTTGAACCCTTGCATCAACGGGTGATTCGATGCCCGCACAAACCCCATGCTGGCGAAGTTGCGTTTTTCCAGGAACGACTCGCCCGGCAGGATGCCGTTCTCCGTCTGCGGCAGGACGAGCACGCGTCCGCCGCCCTCGGCGAATCGCTGAATCGCTTCGCGTTCGGCAGGCATGTTGCCCACGACGCTCTGCGGGCCCACGACCAGCACGCGGCAATCGGCCAGCGCCTCGGGCGAGATCGCCGCCAGCGGCTTGACCTTGCACCCGAAACGTTCCAGCAGGGCTTGCGTCTTGCCCGGCGGGTCAAAGATCGCCACTTGCAGCGTGGACGTAATGGCTGGCGCGGCCGGCCAGACTTCCACGATCCGTTGCTCGTGCTCGCGGAGTTTGCCGTCTTTGCGCAAGGCCATGTCCAGCGTGAACTGGGTCCGCTCCGCCACTTTGGGAACATTGAACGTCACCCGGTCGCGCTGGAGCAGCGATGTGCCCGATTCGAACTTACGGGTCTTTTGAGCGACCTCCCGGCCGTTTGCGTCAAACAGTTTCCAGTTGAATTCCAGTTTCCCCGGCGCGAATTCGTCGTCGTAGATATTGATCCGGCGGTCAAACTTCGCGCCGCTGTAATATCGAATTTCCTGCTGGGGCATGTCGAAGGTGACGGCCTGCATCACCAAGCCCAGGAAGTTGTGGGGATAGACGCCCAGCACACTGGCGTTCATGTCGCGATAGGCGTCGATGGAGAGCTTGCCCCACCACATGCCCCTGCCGCTGAAAAACTGGTACGCGGGCGAGATGATCGCCTTGTCGCCGACGAACTTTGCGATGGAGGGTCCGTTGTTCGTGCCGGTAAACCAGAATTCCTCGGTCGAAGCGCAGGCCATTCCGGGGTGCCAATCGTCCATGCGATTGGTGCCGTGGACGACGTCGCCGGGACTGGGTTCCCTGGCGGCCCCGCCCAGATAGAACGAGTCGGGCGGGTACGAGGCCGTATCGAGCAGCCCCTTGTGCGCGTCCTGGTTGAGGCCGGTTCCGTACTGATACCCGGCGGCCCAGCCGTGGTTCAGGTAGTGCCACGAGGTGTAACTGATGCGGTTGCCCAGGCTCTCGTTGCCGTCCGAAAGGTACCAGAAATCCGGCCAGATGCGATTGTCGATTGCCTTCTTGACCTCGCCGTATCGCTCGCCCAGCTTGGACTGCCCCTCGCCGCCGACGGAATAGCACGCGTAGTTGTAGCACTCATTGCTCAGGTCATACCCGATCGTGCTCGGGCGAGAACCTTCCAGCCAGACCTGCTCGACTCCCTGCTCCTGATCGCGCTTCCAGTAGCGGTCGTTATTGAGCAGTTCCCACTCGGCCGCCGGCCAGGACATGGAGGCGTAGGGGTAATACAGGCGCCCGATTTCGTCCATCTCGTCCATTTGTAGAGGCGCGCATCGCGAGACGGTCGTGCCTTCCTCGCCTTCAAACAAGTCATTCCCCTCCGGGCCGGTGCCCAGGAAGGTGACCGGCTGGCCGTTGAGGGTCAGCCCGGCGCCTTTGACTTTCACCGTGCGATAACCGAAGCGAATTTCCTGCACGTCCGCGGCCTTGCCGTTTTCCAAAACGGTGGTGGCCAGCTTGGTCAGGATCGGATGGGCGGGCGTGTATGGCTGAAGCTCTTTCTTTTCCTTTGCCTCTTTGGACTCAAACACGCGGCCCAGGCCCAGGAAACCCGCCCCGCGAGCGGGAGCGACTTTTCCGACGGACTTGACCTCGGCGATTTCCCGTGGCTTAAGAGCTACCGTGCGCGCGGGCACCGTCACATTGGCGACCGCGTTGCCCTCCTGCGCGAAGGAGTATTGAAGCTCGACCGTGGCGGCCGTGTCTCGCAAGTTCTCCAGGCGATTGAATATGATCACCTCGCCGCGATCGACGTCGGGCACGACCAAGGTCTGCCGCACGCGAACCGCCGGCAGCGCCCGCAACCACACGCCCATGAGCCCGACAGGGATGTTGGCATCGGCCAGTGCCCTGATCGCCTTGAGCCGGCCCGCC
>CAZYDC010000397.1:3601-5132 GCA_964646065.1 uncultured Planctomycetaceae bacterium
TGGCATCGGTCGGCGGATAGTCGCGGTGGGCGTCGTTTTCTATCCAGGCGTCGGGGGTGTAGCGATCGATATAGTCCTCTCTTTCCAGGGCGATATCGGCCCGCACGAGCAAGATCAGCTCGTTCTCGCCGTCGAGATTGAGCAGGCCCGTCACGTCGGCGCGGAGGGGGATGCCGGAGCAGACGCCCTCCAACTTATGGCCGTTGAGGAACACCGTGCCTTCGCGGGAGACCTTGCCGATCTCCAGTTGGAGCGTCTGGCCTCGCAGCCACTTGGGCGTTTGGAACTTTTTGCGATACCAGAAACCGAACTTGTCCTTGGGCGGCCAGTACTCCCAACTGGGCACGGTGCATCCGGACCATTGAATGTCCGCGGGCACGGCGGCAGGCACTCGCCGCAGCGCGGAGGCGCTTCGCTGCCAATCGTTGCCGTCCAGCGAGAACGAACGCCGGTCGCCGGTGCTCAGCGAGGTAAGATCCTTGCGCGTGTGCGTCCAGGTCTCCAGCGGGCCCCGAAGGTTGGGCAGGAATTCCAGTTTGCCCCAATCGTTGAGTTCGATCATCTCGACCGGCCGCGAGACAGGCGGTTGGAAACCGTCAGCGGCGTGGGTCTTGATGTTGAGCTGGTACGATCGCGCCTCGTTCTGCGCGGTGAACATCTGCGAGATCGTGACCACCGCGTGCGGTTTGATCGTGACCTTTTCCGGCTTGCCCGCGACGGGCGCGCCGAAGTAGTCGGACACTTTCCAATCGACGACCGTCTGCACCTCGTAGGGCAGCGGGTTGGAGATCGCGATGCGGGCCTCGTGCTGCGCGCCCGCTTCGCCCGAGCCGATGATCTCGGCCTTCGTCGCCAATCGCAATCGCGAGAAGCTCCTCCAGGACCCGAACGTGCTGCCGAACAGTTGCCCCGTGACGCCGTGCCCGCGCTGGGGCGGTTCGACGTACAGCACCAGCCGCAGGAACGTGCAGTCCGCTCGCCAACCATGCTGGGGCCGGACCGCCAACTCGTCGCCCGGCTTCAGGTTGACCGCCTGGCCCGTCTGCAATTCGCCCAGCCACAGGCTGGCGCCATCGGGCGAAGGCGGCGGCTTGACCTGCACCGGGTCAGAGGTCGTCGCGAAACGCACCGGATACCCGTTGAGGTAAAGGGTGCTCAGGAACCGCTCCTGGGAAAACTCAGAAAGGCGAGTGTCGTAACCGCCGGTTTCCTGCCACAGGCCGATATAATACTTGCCCGGCTTGATGTCCGGCAATTTCCAGTAGATCGCGCTGTCGCGGACGATCGTGTTGTCCTCCTCAAGGCCGACCTCCAGGTTCACGCCGTCGGCGCCCGGGCCGAAGCAATCCTTGATCGTCCTCATCCCCTTCATGCCCTCCCAGGCGGGCTTGGCCTGATTGGCGTCGAAGACGTACGCGGCCTGCACGTCAGGCACCTTCGAGAGCACCTTGAGCCTGGCCGCGTTGAGATCCTTCTCGCTGGTCTCCAGATGCTTCCCGCCCGCCGACGCTTGCGCAGCGCCGGCCGCGTC
>CAZYDC010000398.1:0-5130 GCA_964646065.1 uncultured Planctomycetaceae bacterium
TACGGGCCTAAGAAATAACCGCATCCGTTGTGAAGCGGCCTACGGTTTGCCAACGCCCGTTTCATTGGAGATTCCAGCAAAAGGCGTAACCATTGCCAACCTCGCGTGTCTTGGATACATAGTAATGGTGAGCGGGTTTTGGTTCCGGATAAAATGACTCATTCGTTCGCGGCGCGACAAGGAGACTTGATGATGCGTACGCTGTCACCAGGGAGTCTGCCCATGTGCGGCCATATTCGCCCCAACACGGGGTTGTGGTGCCTCTGCTTCGTTTGTGCGGCGTCCTTGGGGCTATTGGCGGTCGCGGCATTGGGAATCGGTGACCACGTAAGAGGGAACGGATCCAATGATTACCCCGCCGACAAAGCTGCCCAAACCCAGCCCGCCCCCCAGCCTACTAAGTCAGATTCGCCCTACGGGTGTGGGCTGATCCCGCTTGGCAACAACATCAATCTCTGGCTAGCCCTGATACCGAAAGGCAATTTTCTGATGGGTTGTCACTATAAGGTTCTTCAGCCGGAACGGGTCATACACGGTCCCAATGGGATGACCACCGTGATACCGCGCAAGCTTCAAGTGGATGGAGAACATCCCGGCGACCTGCAGCACGAGGTCACCATCAGCAAATCGTACTATATGGGTGTTTACCTCGTCAGCGAGGCGCAGTACGCTCAGGTAATGGGGATGAAACGGTTTCGGAAAGATGTCTGGGGGGGAGTTGCCAGATACGCCGATCGAGATGGGCATTTGATCCCTGGGGCGGCCATACCAGCGATGGGAACCTGGAAACTGGCCGACGATTTTTGCAAGGCCGTTTCCCGGCGGAGCGGGAACAAGGTCCACCTTCCAACCGAGGCGCAGTGGGAGCGAGCCTGCCGGGCGGGGACCGATACCAGGGCATTCTTCGGAGACGATTACAGCGTTATCGACAAGTACGCCCAGGTGCGTTGGGTGCGTGTGGCCGATGCGGGAGGGAAGCCGGAATACGAACTTTTTGTGCCGAAGGCACATGAGCCAATGGGAAGGAGGAAGCCCAATCCATGGGGTCTGTACGACATGTACTTCTGCTACGCCCAATCCTGTTCAGATTGGTGGGTCCCCGATTTTTATTCCAATAGTCCCAAAATTGACCCTGTGAGCGGGCCTGAATCGGCGGCGCCGGATCATGTGCATGTCGCCCGAGGCGACATCAAAATATGTTTCTCTCAAGAAATGAATGGACGCACAGATTGTGTTCTATCGGCGGCAAGGTCCGAGGGTGGCGGGGGGAACCGCGATTGCCCGTTTTATGTCATCCGCGTAGTTGCAGATGCCCCATTATCCACGATTCGGGAATTCGTCGGGGTGTTCAAGTTCGGCGAAATCAAGCGGGGCAAGTGCTTCGACGAGGTTTCCGACGTACCAGACTTGATTGCGATGGGGCGCGCCGGCGCGACGGATCCCTCCGGCGGCATCGAGAGCGGCGGAGGACTTCGAATGACCGATGATCGCACCGCGCAAAAGTCCGGCCCCGCCGACAAGACAGATGACGCCCCCAATTTCGACCCGGCCGTCAAACCCGGAAAGACCGCACAATTGGCCATCTCCAACACACCCGGTACGGAAGTGGGCGAAGGCCCGGACCCCGACGAGAATATTTTCAAGCTGTTCAACACCGCCAATGCCGGCGGCCTGATGAAAATCAAATACTCGCGCATCAACGGTGAACCGCTGGGTGTAATTGTTTCGGCCGAGCCGTACAATCCGGCCCCCGGAGAGGACAAGCCGGGCGTGTACGTCTTCCAGCGAACTGCCACCATGACGCTGCAAAATGTCGTTCAACATGCCGTGGTGCTCAGCAAATTCCTCGAAGAGACCACTCTGGCGGTGATAGATGCGAAACTGGCGGCTTCGCTGGAAAATTTCAAGCCCGGCGACAGCGTCAAGGTCGAATTTGTCGGCAATGTCCTCAAACACATCTCCGCCTTCACTCCATCCGCCCCAACCACCGCTCCGGCGGCCCGCCCCGCGTTCAAGGATGGACCGACTGATCGTTTGGAAACTCCCGTGTTCCCACGCCTTTTAACCGAAACCATTTTACAATGGGTTTCCGCGAAAGCTGGAAACCGGGCGATACAATGACGCCAGGAGAGTAGCTATGTTGAATCCAGTTCGGCCGAACTTTGGCCTATTGTTGTGTTTCTCGTTGGCCTGCGCGCTGTCTTTGGGGATCTTGGCTGACGCAGCCTATAATGGACCGAATCGCGAGGGGTATCAGCCCCAATCCATGGATGTCCTGACGCAGCCGGCATCCCAACCGGTCGAATTCGGTTCCCCTTATGGAAACGGCGTTGTTCGCTTGGGGAACGGTGTCGATCTCCGCCTAGCTTTGATTCCGGCCGGCGAGTTTGTGATGGGGCAGGATTCGGAGCCTGATGATCCCCCGTCGTTTCCATCGCGCCATGTCACGCTCACCCGGCCCTATTACATGGGTGTTTACCCCATTACACAACAGCAATGCGCGCAGGTGTTGGGGTTGGCTCGATTCGTGTCCATTTGTGGGGCAAACAACCTTCTGGCCGAAGGTAAATTGCTGAGAGTCCCACCACAAAGCCCTGTGTCGTTACCGTGGTCCGAAGCTTTGGCTTTCTGCAAGCGGGTCTATCGGTTGACTGGCGCTCGGGTTCGGCTGCCAACGGAGGCAGAGTGGGAGCGTGCCTGTCGCGCTGGCACGAAAACAAAATATTTTTGGGGAGACAGCAACAAGAAGGCTAACGATTATGCCTGGGTTGATGAAAATTTGAATGCGCGCGGGATGTTTTCGTGCCCGGTAGGTCAGAACAAGCCCAATCCGTGGGGGCTTTACGATTTGTATGATTTTCCGCAATGGTGTTCGGACTATTACGACCCCTCTTACTACAAGAAGGTCGCAAGAAAGAACCAGATCGATCCCACTGGTCCCCCCAGCCCCACTGGAATGTTCCGCGCAACTCCCGAACACAGTCTGCGCCCCGGTAACTTCGAGAAAGGGCCCACCGCCGGGCGAAGTTCTAGAAGCGAGAATTACACGGGAGGCGTGGGATCGGGGGCGGGGCTACGAGTGCTCGTGGAATTGCCGCTGGTGCCGCCCCGAGAATTCACGGGAGTCTTTAGGTTGCGGGACGTCAAGCAAAGTAAGTGCATGGATGAGCCAAGTTACATAACCGATTCTGCGGCCATGGGCAACTTCGTTGGGCGCGACGATTCCAGCATTGTCTTCGGAGAGATCAACCCTGACAAGCCCGCGACGACGGGGGGCGTGAAGCTACCGCCCGACATTGCATCCCCGGCCAAGCCAAACGACACCATCAAGGTCAGCACCCTCGTGCAGCTTGCCATTCCCAACAAACTCACTGCCGAGAAGCTCCCCGACCCCGATCCCGACATATACAAACTTTTCAAGGATGCCAAGGTGGGCGCCCTGCTGAAGGTCAAGATTCGGACCATTCCAGGCCAGAAAATGTACGACGTGGTTTCGGCAAAACCTTACAAACTGGCCCCCGGCGAGGACAAGCCGGGCGTGTACGTCTTCCAGCGAACAGCCACCATGACGCTGCAAAAGGCCGACCACCCCGCCGTGGTGCTCAGCAAGTATCTTGAAGAAACCACGCTGGCGATTATGAATCCACAATTGGCCGCCGCGCTGGACAGGTTCAAGTCCGGCGACAGCGTGCGGGTGACGTTCGAGGGCAAGATGCTCCAGTCCATTGAGGCGTATAAGCCGTAATGTCTTGTGGCACCCCCAAGTCTGTCCGCACCCGTATGGGCGTTTGGGGGTGTCTGGGGGACTGTCGGAAAATCGGGGACAGACACCGATTTCAAACAGCCGAAATCGGTCTCAGTCCCCGATTTTCCAAGCCGTAGCGCCGACCGAAAGACACCCCCAAGCGGACTTGGGGGTGCCACAAGAGGCGTGCCACAAGAGGCGTGCCACAAGAGGCGTGCCACAAGAGGGTGCCACAAGAGGGGTGCCACAAGAAGATGCCGCGATCAATAGCTCGCTGCTGTGGCGGCGAGTTTTTCTTTGGCGGCGTCGGCGGAGTCGGTCTGGGGGTAGTCTTCCACGATTTGTTGGTACGTTTGGGCGGCCTTGTCCGGCCTGGCCGCTCCCGTGTAGGCGCTGGCCAGCTTGAGCAGGTTTCGCGCCTTCACGTTATCCTGGTATCGGCCGAGAGCGGCCATGAACTTTTCGTCATCGTGGAGCGACTGGAGATCCTTCGCGGCCTGCTGCCCGGATTCGGTGTCGTCACAGGCGTCGGCGAGTTGTTGGAGGAGCCGCATGGCCTGGTCCTGGTTGGCGAGGTCCAGTTTCTTGACGGCAGCCGCGTGGGCGCCCGCCGGGTTCGATTGCGGCAGGATCGCGGCCAGCGACATCTCGATGTCATGGGCCTTGGCTTCCTGGAGGGACTTCTGCACCTCGCAGCTGCCGGCGGCCTCCTTGAGCAGGTATCGGGCCTGGAGGGCGCAAGGCAGCTTCCCGTAGGACGCGCTGATGTGGTTGAAACCCTCGACGGCCTGGGGGTATTTTTTGTCGAGGTAGGCTTGGCAGATCCCCATCATCTCTTTTTGTCCGACGGCGTCGATCTGGTCGTAGAGCTGCTGGACCTGCTGTCGCATGGAATTGTCGGCGGCCAGGGAATGCGCCTGGTCGGCCGCTTTGCAACTGGCGGCGTACTGCCCTTTGTCGAATAATTTCCTGGCCGAGGCCAGGGCCTTTTGGAATCGCTCCCGCCGATCCGCCGTCAGGGCAGGGGCGCCCGGCTTGCCCGGATTGGACGAGACCGCTGTCGAAGCGGGGGAGTTCCACACAAAGCGCATCGTCGTCGGCGACCCGCGGACGACCACCCCGGCCGCCCGGCCCCTGGAGGCTCCCTGGCAAACCCCCGACGCTGCCACAACGACGACGACGACCCACCAAACCGCCCTGTCATTCCCTCTTGTCATGCTCAATTTCTCCACTACATTCTACGATTCCAGTGGGCCTCCAGACAACTCCGCCGCCCGCATCGGGTGCATTTCGTTTTCCCCCTATGCAGTTTGACCTCAAAGCGCCATAGCAGCCCGTTGAAAAAGTAGCATGGGCATCTTGCCCATGAGTCCCATGGGCGTCTC
>CAZYDC010000399.1:0-5128 GCA_964646065.1 uncultured Planctomycetaceae bacterium
GACTGTTGCACGGTTCACAGGCAAGGCTCAGGTTTTCCTTTTCGTGCCCGCCGCCTTTGCCGTGCGGAATCAAATGTTCGAGCGTGGCCGTCGCCGCGTCGAGTTCCTTGCCGCACCAGCAGCACCAGGGCCACACCTGGAGCATTGCCCTGCGGATGCGCTGTTTCCGTTTGGCACCGCCGGGGAAATTGTACGTGGTGTGATTACACATGAGCCACCGCCTCGATTGCCAGCGGGCGACGGCCAGCGGTCATTGGCGTGTACTGGAAGCCATACTCTGCCGCCAGAAGACGCATCGACTTCTGGAAGAAATCGTTGGTCCGATTTTTCGAGAGGCCCATAATGGAGGCGACCTGTCCCGTCGTCTTGCCCTGGAATCGCAACTTCACGATTTGGGCACCGACCGGATTCCGGGAGCGGAGGAAAGCGAGCTTCACTTCCACGTCGTCTTTGAACGCCGCGATTTCGGCTGGGTCTTTGTGGCTGACCAGCACTTCATCGAAGACTTCGCTGTCACAGTGACCAATGACCGGCTTGTCACCGGACTTCACCAACGCCTTGAACTGCTTGTAACGGATGACGGCCATCAGGCTGACCCCCTGGGCCATGCTTCCCCAAATGTAGGTGAAGGCGAATTTCTCAAAGGGCACCCCCCGGCGGATGTCGAACCTCTGGGCCGCAATGGTGAGGCCGAGACTGCCGTACCCTTCGAGGTCGTCAAGCTCGAACCGGCCCTGGAACCGGCGGAAGGTCTTGCGGGCGACCTTGCGGACAAGCGGCAGGTGATCGGTGATCGCCTGGCCGATGTCGTAGGACTGAACCGAGGGTTGCGTTTCGGACGTGGTGGTGCTAACTTGGTACGCGGACATAGAAAAATACCTTTCTGTGTTCAGGCCGCCGGGTGTTGATAGCACCTTGCGGCCACTTTTATGGGGCTGGCCCGGAACGTCCGGGCCGTTTACTCGTTTCGCGTTTCGGTTTTAACTGCTTGCAGCCAAGTTACTTAGGTAACTTGATGATATAAACTTAGCATATTACGCGACTTATAGAAGAAAATAACGGGGAAAATGCGATTTGCAAATCGACTCTAAGCGATGGTAAGTTATTGGGTTACATCGACTTGTGAAAATAGTTGAAAAAAGATTCGGCCATTTTTGACGTAACTGTCGAATTTTAGACGCTTTAGAGTTACTGGAAAGCTGGCCGGAAAGCTCCGTGAATTGACGGAGTGACCGGTCTGGAGTAGTCTGGAGGTGGCGAGGATCAGAAACGGGCTGGGAGCCTCGACAACATGCCGAGACGCTGGGGCTGACAAACGGTCAGCCGGTCCATAACCTCTTGCCAGCGGGCCGCTAAACGCCACGGCGACCGGCTCCAGCGAGACGGCGGCTCGCGTCTTTTTCGGGACAACAAAGAATAGTGAACCGGGGAAGTGTGCCCGTGGAAGTGTTACGCTTCGGTCGCTTCGGTAGTACCTTTGATTTCGCGGCTGCTACACACCCTTTCCAACATGGCAGCACGACGTTTCCTGTCAGCCTGGCGTTGCATCTCACTGTAGTCAATGAACGCCGGTTGACGGGAACCAGCGGCACCGGCCTGGTTCTGTGCCTTGGTCAACCAGCCATTGAGGAAATGGGGCATCCCGCCGAACGTCTTTCGCTTCGCACGAGTGTCGATGCACCATTGCCATGCCTTGCGAACCTCGAAGGGGACATCGACACCGGGGAAGGTCACCGCGTACTCGTCCATCTTGACCTGGGTGAGGGTGTATATCGCCGGGCCTTTGCCCACACATGGGTAATCGGGAAAGGTAAAAGACATGGGCGGCTCCAAGCCGTCCGTCTGCGGCGGCTCGGAGCTATCTTCTTCTTTCTTCTTCTTTCTGTTCTTGTCTTCTTCTTGGTGTGTCCCAAGGGCGGGAACAGTTACGTTCCCAGCGGCGAGAACAGTAGTGTTCCCCTGTGAGGGAACAGCAGTGTTCCCAAGGGCGGGAACACCGGGCGAAGTGTTACCAAGGGTGGGAACAGTGGGCGCTGGCCATGTCACCCACCGGATTACATCTTGCCCCCGGCCCGGTGCATATCCGTACAATCCTTTCTTCGCAAGCGACGAAAGCGCACGGCAAACATGCTTGCGCAGAGGTACGCCCGCGTGCTCTCCGATCTGAGACAAGGAAACCACGTCGCGTTCATGCCCCCAGCCCTGTATTAGATCACCCAACGCCAAATATACCCGAAGCTGCACCCCGGCGAGATCGCGACGAGCGAGGGCGGCGGCGAGGTCATTGTGACGCAGCCGCCAGAAACCGCCGTCGCTAGTGTTGTTGGTGCCGTCAGCCATTTTAGAATACGCTTCCCTGGATTATGTTTGATGACACTTAGCCTAAGGGCGTCTCGGTCAAGGCCGCACGTTCGATCACCTTTTCCAGGCTGGAGGCCAGATACCGAACTCGCGGCTTGCCGCCCGGCGTCCTGCTTGCCAGTCGCACGGTTTTGAGACCATGCTTTCGGAGAGCGTCAACCAGGGGGGCTGCGCCTCGGGTCTTGTCGCCGTAGAACATCGTGCGGCCCACGCCTAAGACGCGCATGACTTCTGTGGCTTTCAACAGCTTGGCGGGTTGTGTCTTGTTACTCATAAACTTTTCCTTTTTTCTTTGCGCCGTTTTATTCCGGTTTCATCCTTAACGCTCCTGAAAATACGACCGCCCGACTCGCAAGGCAACGTGCGAGTGCTCCATGTTGTTACAGTGGCGTAACAGTGGTGTAACAACCCCGTGCGCCATGTTGTTGCAAAACAGGGGGGAAGTGAGCGCGAAAAAAATTCGCAAAGTGCGAAATTTTCTCGCCATTTCAGACGCCAAATATGGCCGAAAATCGTCTCAAAGTCGCCGGGCGCCAAGGGGGCCTACGTCGTTCCTAACGAACCTTCGTTTTTCGGCATAGGATGATGGGCTGAAAGTGGAAAAGTGGGGTTTTCCCGGTGTTTGTGGGGGGTGATTTCCAAGAGATCGGGGCATACACGTGATTTTCGGCACATTCAGCGGGTTTCACTTCTCTTGAGCATCTGGGCGGCTTTGCTGAGGCTTCGGTGCTTTCGGATTGGGCCTGGCCTTCGCGGATAACTGGAAGTTGCCCGGCCTCTGTGTGTTTTCACACACGAGGCAAGTATGATGCTCGTACTTTTTCGCCGCAAACGACGGGGGCGCAAGGACCGCACATTTCCGGGGAATTCGTCTCCAGCCACGCAAAACCAGCGGTAGGATTTCATCGAAAGGACAGGTGAACGCATGGCGAAAAAACGGTTGCGAGTGCGTCTGGAAATACAGACGGAGGCCAGCACCGCCCTGGATAAACTTCACGGGCGGACGGGAATGCACAAGCGCGTCATAGTCTCACGGGTTCTGGAATGGGTCGCCCGGCAGGACCAGGACATCATCGCCATCGTCCTGGGGGCGATAACCCCGAGGTCACAGGAGGAACTGTACCGGGTTCTGGCCCGGCGAGCGCGGAACCTGAGCAAGGCCGAGGAATGAAAAGAGCCGCCAGGTGTTACCCTGACGGCTCTCGTCGGCCCGGACGAACCGACTTGGTTTCCGATCATATCGCGTCCACCTTGTGCGCGGCCTGCGCCGCCAAGGTGTCATTGAGCTTGGCGTATCGGTCGAAAATATTCAGGCTCTTTTGTCCCAGCAAGGCCATGCCCGCGTCCTTGCCGAACTCGCCCATCGCGGCGCGGACGAACGTGGCGGCGGTGTGGCGAAGCTGGTGAGGGGTCCAGTCGGGGATCGCGGCCTTCTTGAACGCGGCGGCGAGTTCGTCCTTCGTCGCCTTGGGCATGGTCTTTTTCAGGGCCTTGCGGATTTCCCGGTTGCCCTTGGAAATCGCGTACACCACGGCGCGCCGATAGCTGTGTGTGTCGAACCGATCCGTATACCAAGCGCCCGTGCGCTTGGCTTCCAGGTGCCTCAAGTGGCTGGGCCACACCGGGGTTTGCCGATTCTCCCGCTGAATCTCGTGGCGCTGACGCATGGCCTCTGACGGGGTGAAACAATACGCATCGGGTTTGCGAAGAAGATAGGTCGAAAGAATCGCCTGCGCCCGCGTGGCCAGCGGGACACGTCGGTCGTGCTTCTTGCCTTCCAGGTGGTGCTCCTTGTTGGCGATGTCGGGCACCATGTATATCCAGGTGGCGGGGTCCGTCCGGTCGATCAAGCCCGGTTGAAGCTGGCACACTTCTTGCGACCGCATCCCGGTGAGCATGTGAAGCTCGACCATATCGGCCACGACCTTAGGCATGTACTGTTGGGTTTGACGGACAACCGAAGGGGCGACCGGATCGACCTCCACCGGCTCCGTCGCCTTTGAGCGGCCCTTGTGCAAACTCTCGACGGCGGCGATGTATCCCTGGGTGATCGGGGAAACCAGTTGTTCGCCCACCCCCCACCGGAACATGTGCTGAATGATATGCAGACGGTCATTGATCGTCGAACGGCAGAGTTTCTCGGAAGCCCACTTGTTCAGAATCTCCTTGACCGCCTTGGGGCCAAGGTCTTCGACCGGAATCACCAGCGCGGCCAGCGGCTCGGTTGCGTATTTGACGTTGCCCACCTGCGCGGTCTGCGTACCGTCGGGGCGAAGGTAGTAGGTTTCGGCGTGTCGGCGATATCGCGCGACCAGCCCGGAGACCGTGCCGTCCCAAGAGGAATTGCGAAGGCGCGCCGCCTCGTATATGGCCTTGGCGACCGCGACGGCAGCGCCCCGGTCCGTTGTCGCCGTGTCCGAAACGCGATTCGTCTCCACATCGAACTTCTTCAAGGGGAAGTTGTGAAACTTGTCAGCACCCGGAAGTTTCACACACCAATACCACCGACCGCGCTTCTGATAAAGAGAACCGGGCAATTCTTGTTTGGCCATTTGCGTCTCCTGTGGTTGGGGGCCAAGTTGTTGCAACCTGAATTTCCTACCCATATTCCTACCCACCATCTTTTGCCATGTCAAGGGGAAAATGAAAAACCCCTTGTTTCCAAGGGGTTTTTCATCATCGGGGCGAAAGGATTTGAACCTTCGACCCCCTGGTCCCAAACCAGGTGCTCTAGCCAAGCTGAGCTACGCCCCGGAAAACTCTCGCC
>CAZYDC010000400.1:0-5111 GCA_964646065.1 uncultured Planctomycetaceae bacterium
GGCCTGGTTCACGTTGACGATTGCCGCCGCCAGCGTGGTGATGAACGAGGGGCTGTATCGCTATTCGAGCCGCGTCGCGCGGCGGACCGGCTCCCGCGCCGTGCTCTCGGCCGCCTGGGACCAGCGGCTGGATGCGTTCGGTTCCGTGGCGGTGCTGGTGGGCCTGGCCTTGGCCCATTGGGGCGGACCGGCCTGGCACGCGGCCGATCACGTGGCGGCGCTGGGCGTGGCGATGCTCGTGTTCTGGGTGGCCGGCAACCTCTTCTGGGGCAGCATCCAGGAATTGATGGACCGCCAGGCCGAGCCGGAAATGCTGGAGCGCGTGCGGCAGGAAGCCTTGGCCGCCGCCGGCGTGAAAGGCGTGGAGAAACTGCGGGTCCGCAAGACGGGCCTGGAATACCTGGTCGACATCCACGTCGAAGTGGACCCCGAGATCAGCGTTCGCCAGGGGCACGCCATCGGCCACGCCGTCAAGGACCGGCTGGTGCAGAACATCCTCACCGTCAAGGACGTGCTGGTACACATCGAGCCGGCGCCGGCCCCGCCGCGCGTCCGGTGTCCGTAAGACGGGATTATTCATGAACGTCATCCTGAGCGCAGCGAAGGATCTCCGATGCCTCCGAGTCAGCCCAGGTTCTTCGCTGCGCTCAGCAGTGACAGCACGCCAACTTCCTCCGTGAATAATCCGGGATAGAACCGGTAAACTGGAGGGTACTCGTCAAGTACCGTCTTCCGCGCAAGCTTCCCCTCACCCCGCCCTCTCCCATCCTGCCGGAACGGCAGGCGGGAGAGGGAGAAGAGTCACACCGCGCTCGCGTCCGGGAGCAGGAACGGGGCCCGGTACGGCCGGGTCAACAGCGCGCACGCCGCCGCGTTGCCGACCACCGTTTCGCTGCCGCCGTCGATCTTCAGCAAGGGGCCCAGCGACAGCGGCGTCCGCGCCGGGTCCACGCCGTTGGCGGCCAGGTGCTTGAGCGTCCGCTGGAGACAGTCGGCGACGTCCTCGTGGGTCTTCAGCGCCGCGAGCGTCTTGCGAATCTCACCCACCGAAGCCGGCTTGCCGAGATAGTACGACACGTTGGCCAGGTGGCTGTGGGCGCAGGAAAGATGGCCTTCGAGGATGTCGGCGTGCAGCAGTTTCGGGTCGCGGGCCTTGACCGCGTCCACGAAGTTGCCGAAGTGGTCGCCGTCGCCGCGGAACTCTCGGACCTGCTTGCCGCTGAGGTCGAACGCGGCCCCCTCAGTGTACTTGGTCAGCACCACGTATCCCTCGCTGCCGTAGAAGATCACCCCTACGCCCGCGCCCCGCAAGGGATCGGTCTTCAGGCCGCGGACCTCGAACAGCAGCGTCTTGTCGCCGAACTCGAAGATCCCCACCTCGGTGTTGGCCACGTCGCCGGCGTCCTCGTAGCCCAGCCGGCCGCCGTAGGCGATTGCGGTATCGGCCAGGCGGTCGACGCCCAGCCCCCAGCGGGCGATGTCCATCTGGTGCGGGCCCTGGTTGCCCATGTCGCCGTTGCCCCACTCCCGCTGCCAATGCCAGTCGTAGTGGAACTTGGGGCGGGTCAGCGGCAGCATCCGCGACGGGCCGCACCAGAGGTTGTAATCGACCTCCGCCGGCACCGTGTACTGGCCCCGCGGGCCGATCGTGTCACGGCGTTTGTAGCACAGGCCGCGGGCCAGCTTCACTGCGCCGATCTTGCCGGCGCGGATATATTCGATCGCGTCGCAGGTGCCCTGCATCGAGCGGCACTGGGTGCCGGCCTGGCAGATGCGGTGGTGCTTGCGGGCCGTCTGGACCGTGCGGCGGCCTTCGCTCAGGTTGTGGCACACCGGCTTCTCCACGTACACGTCCTTGCCGGCCTGCATGGCCCAGATCGCGCACAGCGCGTGCCAATGGTTGGGCGTTGCCGTGGAGACGATGTTCACCGACGGATCGTCAAAGGCCACTCGCATGTCGCGGACCACCTTGGGCGCCCGCCCCTGCCTCTTGGCCACCGACTCCGCCCGCCGCTGGCCGATCTTCTCGTCGGCGTCGACGATGTAGGTGATTTCGGTGTGCGGATTATCGAGAAACTGGCTGATGTGCTCGCCGCCCCGCCCGCCGGCGCCCACGATCGCCACGTGCAGCAGCTCGCCGGGGCGATCTTTCGGCCGCAGTTTCTTCTTCTGGGCGGCCCACAGCCGGCCCGCCGGCAGCGCCGCGGCAACCATCGCCGCCAGCACCGAATCTTCGAGAAACTGCCTTCGGGTGAACCCTGCCATACGTGTCACTCCTCGCAAACAACGGGTGAGATCGCCGACCGCCGCCAAGAAATCAATTCTAACCTGCCCGCTTCCCGCCTTTCCAGGGGCTCGACGGTGAGGCAGTGGTACAGTTTGCCCAAAAAAACGGGGAGTAAAGGGAAAAGTGAACTCGGTTGCACCGGAGCCGAGAATTCAACCTAACCAACTCAGAGCTGCTCGTGGCCTATTTTCTGGTATTGAGGTCCCGTCCGTTTATTATTAAGCTTCGAGCGACGGGAGGTGAAATTCTCCGGCACTTCGCAGTAATCGCGTTTGACAAGAACGACGTAAAGTGTTGCATCTAATGATGTTACGATTCAATCTTGAATCGGGGGGCTTGACACAGCCGATAAGAATGAATGACGATATGTGGCTAGCCATGGGGTCAAGTCAGATCAAAGCAGGAAGCGAGTGTGGCTTCCGTAAAACATCTTGGCCGCAGCACGCGGACTCTCTAGCTTCCCCAGTGATCATCATCGGATGGACGCCGAATTGGTCAGACTCAATCTAGAAAGGGGAGGGTCAATCGATGCCTGAGGAACAGGTACACGAAATGACGATTGAAAAGGCGACTGCCTTGTACGAGGAGTATGGCTCGTCCTTGCAGTCGGAGATTGATCAGTGGATCGAATTCGTGCAAAGAGCCAAGATCGAATCGCCACTGTCAAATGGAAATTATTTTCACGCCTTGCAGTTGACGGAAGGAATGCTTCGTCGCACTTGTTACAGGTTCTTAATGTTAACTGGGCAAGGCGCCGATAATTTCGTCCGTAGCTTACGAGATGCAGTCCGTGGAATGATGCGCAGGATAGATGCCAACCAGGGCGACGCAAGGATTATTATTGCAAACGGGAAGGGCGACGAGCTAAGAGAGTTGGCGGCCGAATTCCCACGTACCCTCCTTGTGCGGGAGGTAAGCATCACTGATGGCCCGATTTCACACTTTATCGTTGGCGACTACGATATGGTTCGCCAAGAGGAGCCGCACCCGCCGCTAGAAGGCAAAATGCTGGCTGACGTAATAAAAGCAAGCATGTACTTTGCCAATCCAACGAAAGTGCGTCTTTTCACTGAGTGGTTCAACAAGGGTTGGGAGCAGATTGGCCCCACCGCAGGCCCCGCGCCATACGTCACCGTATGAACGACGTCCTTGCCGTTGTATCACTCGTTATTGGAATATGCGGCTCGGCATTTATGGCCATCGCAGCGATTCGCGATCACTGCGGAGACACGATTGCCCGAATTCGAGAGCAAGCGGATCGTGATGCCGATAACATCAGTACCGCAAGAAACCCTGCAACTGTAATACATGGCGAACGAAAGAAACGGCAATTGGGGCGGCGGCTTTGGTGGTGGGGGTTTATAGCTTTCGTACCTGTTGCCGCATTCGGCTTCACTGTGTATTTCATTTCAATTCATGTTTTGGCGTCGTGCTGGTCTTGCGTCCCATGCGCCCCCGAGTTTTGGCCTTTTTATAGGGTGTGGATTATCGTTTTGCTCTCCGTGAACGCCCTAGCGGTAGCGGCGATAGCGCTGACGCTCCAGGCGATAAAGGCTACGGCTGAAGATTTGCGAGCGCACGCAGAGGCAAAGATGGGAGAAAGCGCAGTCGGGAGAACACTCTGGCAACGACTCGCGGGTTCACGCGGTGGCTCAACTTCGTCAACGAGTTCCACATCAATGAGTCAGCAAGGCGGTTCACAAACACCGCAGTCGCCTTTCACTCCGCCTCAGCCAGAACAGAAGTAGGTAACGGCGATTGCGATATTTGCCTGGGCTGCTATCGCCCGATCCCCTGCCCCATCACGGCGTCAAACAGGTCCTCAAAGCTCATCAGCCGATCGATGACGCCCGCGGCCATGGCGGCCGGGAGTCGGGTCCGGCCGTTCTCCTCATCCCGGGTCCGCCACACGAAGTTGTAGTAGGCCAGGAACATCGCGCACGCGGCTTCGAGATTCTCCAGCTTCTTGGGGAAGCCCAGTGAAAACCGGGTGAACCGCTTCTGGGCCGTCCGGGACGCAACCGAGATCCTTCGCTGCGCTCAGCCGTGACATTGATGAACCATCGCGCCGAACCGGAAACCCGCCAAGGTGGCCGCTAGGTGTTCCACGGAATCGAGCTCGAAAATGCTAAACACGGGATCACTTTGGTAGCGATGCAAAACATGATCTCTTGTGCCCCCCGCCCTCTTGACTGGGCCGCGGAGGTAATCGGCAAGCTTCGCCAAGTTCTCCATTAAAATATCGTATAGGCTTCGATCTAGAGGAGCCTTGACACTTGGCATCGGGCGGCTCCGTCGTGCCTGGCTCCATCCGAAACCCTCGTCGAGGCGGAGAGCGAACTCGCCCGCGAGTACCATCAGCCTCCGGAGCCGCCAGGCTTTCGTGAGTGTGTTTGATCCGGCCGACCTTGGGCCACTAGGGCGCCTTTTTCTGCGAATGTATTGTATATGTACGCGTGTACATTTCGCGCCGTGGGGCTTTGTACGCTAGTTCGGGGGCAACCAAATTGCAACAGTGGACACTTGCACAGATTTATTTACGAGAGAGTTTTAAGTAGCGTAGCCCCAACAACTTACGTGCATTTTTTGTAATTTTTATTCTCATATTCCTCATAATCGATATAATCCGACGAGTGGCGTTTCCCGTTTATCCATTTCTTCTTTAGTGGAGGTAGAGTTATGGCTGGGACAATTCCCGGTGGCTACACGGATTGGCAGTTTCCCGTGACGCCGGAGGCCAGCGATGTTTTCAAAGCGGCGTTCCAAGGTTTCTGTGGAGTTGGGTATAACCCGGTGGCTTTCGCCACGCAGGTTATAGCTGGGG
>CAZYDC010000401.1:0-5057 GCA_964646065.1 uncultured Planctomycetaceae bacterium
GATCAGCCGTCTGGCGGCGGTGCAGGACTTTCACATTGTGATGTTCCAGGCCGGCCCGCCCATTGAAATGCCCGCCAAGCGACTCCTGCCGGTCACGCCCGAAAGCCGCATTGTCGCGGCACGCTGGCTGAGCGAAGTGGTTCCCCACGCCGCCGGATCGGACCCCGTCCCTGCCTTGAACCGCTGCTTCGATGTGCTGGCCAACGCCGACAAGGCCCGCAAGGGAAAACAGATCTTTCTGCTGACCGACGGCGCGTTCCCCAACAACGACGAAGTCCTTCGGTGCGTCAGAAACCGAAATAAGGCCCATGACGTTCACGTCTTCACCTACCTCTACGGCGAGCAGGACGACCAAAGCGCCGTCAAGCTGATGAGGAACATCGCCGTCGAGACCGGCGGCAAGTACAAAAACGTCACGGAGTGATGCTCCGCCAATCGCGAATTGAGGAATCGGATGCCATGCCCAAGTCTGCGCGGGCATGGAAGGCCGCGCGATCATGCCCGCGCAGACTTGGGCATGGCACCCAACATTTGGCACCCAACCCTTACGTTACATTTGATAATTGTCCGGATTTTTCTTGCCGATGTATAGAACAGGTGTAGAATAATTTTAGTAGTACAGCGACTGACACATGAAGTTGAGTACGTCGCGTCGCAAAGCCCTCCGGGCGGCCTGACGGCTGCCCCAACGGGTCCATATCGGGCGGTGCCAAAACCGCCCAGACCCGTCATGCCTGACGTAGTGCGGTGTGCCAAGAAAAGTGTTCCAGAGAAAAACCGTTGGCGCCGCCTCTGAAAATTGAAGATTGCAAATTGCACATTGCAGATTGAGGAAACGGCCCGGCTACGGCAAGACCTGCGCCGTGGCGAGCGAAGAATTTGCGCCGGTCTTTCAATTTGCAATATGCAATATGAAATTTGCAATCCCTCTGGCGGCTCCGACCTAAAGAAGAAGGAGCTCGGTCATGGCTACATCAGAGTCCAATCGGCATGAAATTTCCACTGTGGAGTTTCGCTGCGAGCAATGCGGGAAACTCCTTGGCGTCGAGGCACGGGAGGGCCAAGTCGTCCAGTGCCCCCATTGTCAGAAAAAAATGACGGTGCCCCCGGGCCTGTCCTCGCTGCCGCGGCCACAGGTTCCGTGGACCGAAACGCCGTCCCAGAGGCCCGAGGAAGAACCGTTCGAGGAGCCGGCCATCAACAAGACGATGACCGCCATGATGCCCTGGGTGCTCAGCGTATTCCTTCACCTGGGCGTGGGCATGATCGCGGGTTTCATCACCACCATCTACGTGCAGCACGCCAACAAACCGGCCGAGGCAGGCACCATCGACGTTTCAAGCGACCTGTTCTCGAATGAGCCCGGCGGAGTGACCACTCCGGGCGACGCCGGGTCTGAGGATTCCGCCAGGCAGCACGAAAAGCAGCACGAAGAGACCGGATACTGGCACCACAACTCGACCGTGACCGGATCGATAGGCGAGACCGGAAAAGAGGCCTCCATCATCAGCGCCGCAGGCTGCGGCGGGCAGGCGGGCGGCGGATGGGCGAAGTTCGGCCCAGGCTCGGGCGGCAGCGGGCACGCGCCCAAGGGGACCCTGTATGGCAACGGCGGCAACGCGTACCACGTGGTTTACTGCATCGACGCCTCCGGCTCGATGGCCTTCGCCAGCAGGAACGGCGGCAGCGTGTTCGACGCGGTCCGCGTCCAGATGCTTTCCTCGATCGGGCACTTGTCGGAGGCGCAGGACTTCCACGTCGTGATGTTCCAGGAAGGCCCGCCGATCGAATTGCCGGCCAAGCGGCTCCAGCCGGTCACGTACGAGAGCCGCGTCGCCGCGGCCCGCTGGTTGAACCAGGTCGTTCCTCACGGCGCGGGGTCGGACCCCATTCCGGCGCTCAACCGCTGTTTCGACGTTCTGGCCAACGCGGACAAGGCCCGCACGGGAAAGCAGATCTTCCTGCTGACCGACGGGGCGTTCCCGAATAACGATGCCGTCCTCAAGTGCATCCGTGAGCGGAACAAGGCCAGGGACGTTCATGTGTACACCTTCCTCTACGGCGAGCAGGAAGATGAAAGCATCGTCAAACTCATGAGAGAAATCGCCGTCGGCAGCGGGGGAATCTACAGAAACATCACCGAGTGAACGGGGGGCGGCCCAACGACGCCGGCCAGCGAGCTGGATTTCACATCGGCTTGCCGGTCGGCGCCCTGGACGCCTAAGGAGCCGTTGAAAAGGGCAAGCCGGCGTAGCATGGGCGTCCCGCCCATGAGTCTCACGGGCATCTTGCCCGTGGTTCTGTTCCTTCTTTTGTTCCTTCCTTAACCGAAAAAGGCAACGACAAAAGCAAAGACACGGGCGGGACGCCCGTGAGACTCATGGGCAAGATGCCCATGCTACGTTTTCAGGGGGCTGCTAATGTTCCATCACGTCGCGGATGGACAACATTCCGACGGCGCGGCCGTTATCCACGATCGGCAGATGGCGGATGTTGTTTTGCAGCATAAGCTGCCGGCAGTCGCAGGCGGGCGTTTTGGGCGAGACGTGCAGCACGTTGGGGGTCATGATGTCCTGGACCTTCTGGCGGAAGGAGGTGGGCGAGGCGTTGGCGACCCATTTGAGGATATCGCGTTCGCTGAGGATGCCGGCCATCTTTTCCTCCGCGTCCACGACCACTAGGCAGCCGACATGGTGGTCCTGCATGACCTGGGCGGCTTCCACCACGCGCTGGTGCTGGTAGACCGTCACAACCTGGGTCGGCGGTTTCGCGGCGCATCCGTTTTCGGAGTTGATTGGGGGCATAGGTTTCCTTTTCGGTTTTGACAATCTCAGACCGTAGCATGGGCGTCCCGCCCATGAGTCTCACGCCCGTACGGGCGTGTCCGGTGTTTCTTTTGTTTTTCGATTGGCGCAACAACAACAACAACAGCAGCAGCAGCAAAGACACGGGCGGGACGCCCGTGGTACTCATGGGCAAGATGCCCATGCTACGTTTTCGCGGCGACCGGCTGGGACAGGATAATCCGGATTCGATTGAGACACTGTGCGGTCACGAGGCGAAGCGGCAGCAGGTTCGATGCCGCCGCGGCGTGCGCCCCGTTTTTGAGCAGTTGCTCCATCTCGGCCGCCTTCCGGCGTAAAGGTTCGGCGGAAAGATTGGCGGCCGTCCCCTTGAGCGCGTGGGCGTGGCGGCGGGCTTGCTCGGTTTGATTGGCCCTCAGGGCTTGCTCCAACTGGTCGAGTATCCCATCGACCGTATCGAGGAACCGCCGCAGGATCCTGTGAGCGACCTCGTCCTTGTCAATACACCGGTGCTTGAAGGTCTCGTAGTCCAACTCGGATTCGCCCTCCGGGCTCGCGGGCGGTTGGGCGGGAGACGATAATTGATCTTGGGCGTTCGTGCCGGGCGAGGCGGGCTCTTCGAGGGGGTTGCCGCTCGGGAGCGACGGCTTGGGGCAAGGGGCAGGGTCCGGCCAATCGCTCGCGGAGCGATCCGCCGGAGGGAGGGTCGTCACGGACTCGATGGCCCGGCGCACGCGTTCGATGTCGATCGGCTTGCTGACATAGCCGTCCATTCCGGCGCGGAGGCAGCGTTCGTCGTCGCCTTTCATGGCGTTGGCGGTCATGGCGACAATCGGGCAGTGCGTTTGGGTGATCCGCTCCTTACGCCGGATTTCGGCGGTCGCCTCGTATCCGTCCATCTCGGGCATCTGGATGTCCATGAAGATCACGTCGAACTTCTGAGCGAAGGCGGCCTGGACGGCCTGCCGACCGTTTTCGACGATCGTCATGGTGTGGCCCAGGCTGGCCAGCAGCTCGCGGATGACGTCCTGGTTGACGGCGTTGTCCTCGGCGACCAGGATGTGCAGCGAAGGGCCGGCGGAAGGCTCGGACGAAAGCTCGGCGCCGCGACGCGCCGCCTGCTTGCCCAAAGCCATCAGCACCGCGTCCAGCAGCTCGGACTGCCGGACGGGCTTGACAAGGTAGGCCTGAATCCCCATACGGCGGCATTGTTCAGCCTGCGGGCCATGGAGCGTCGAGGTGAGCATCATCACCGGTCCGTGGACCGGAAGCTTTTCCTCAAAGATACGGCGCGCGACCTCGAAACCGTCCATGCCGGGCATCTGCCCGTCGAGGATCACCAGGTCGAAACGCGGCCTGGGGTCGCCGCCGCCCGCGCGCAGCAGGTCCAGAGCGGCCGGCCCGCTGTCGACCACGATGGGAACCGCCTGCCATGACTCAAACATCTCCTGGAGGATCTGCCGGTTCACGGGGTTGTCGTCGACGACCAGGACGCGGAGGCCTCGCAGTATTTCGTCGCCGGCGGGCGCGATCGCGGGCGCGGGTGCGTCGGCCAGCGGAAGGGGCAGCACGAAGTGGAACGTGCTGCCTCGCCCCACCTGGCTTTCGGCCCAGACGCGGCCTTGCATCATCTGCGCCAACATGCGGCAGATGGTCAGGCCCAGTCCGGTGCCGCCGAAGCGGCGGGTGGTGGACGAATCGGCCTGCGTGAATTTATCGAACACAACCGCCAGCATATCGGGCGCGATGCCGATCCCGGTGTCCTGGATCTGGATGTGAATGTTGGCCCGTCCCCGCTCCACGCTCTCGCACGCCACGTGAAGCAGGACATGCCCCCGTGCGGTGAACTTGACGGCGTTTCCGACCAGGTTGGTCAGGATCTGGCGGACGCGGGCCGGGTCGCCCTTCACCCATCGGGGCGTTTGCGGAGCGTATTGCACGACCATCTCGACATCCTTGCCCTGGGCATTGATCGCCAGGACCTGCCCGACATCGTCGGCCAGCTTGCGCAGGTCGAAACCCACGGACTCCAGGTTGAGTTTGCCCGCCTCGATCTTGGAGAAGTCCAGGATGTCGTTGATGACCGTCAGCAGCATGTCCGCCGAGCGGCGGGCGGTGCTGACGTAGCGGTCCTGCTGGGGCGTCACGGACGTGCGGCCCAGCAGGTCGAGCATCCCCACCACGCCGTTGAGCGGCGTGCGGCTCTCGTGGCTCATGTTGGCCAGGAAGTCGCTCTTGGCGGCGTTGGCGGCC
>CAZYDC010000402.1:0-3865 GCA_964646065.1 uncultured Planctomycetaceae bacterium
TCGGCGGCGGCGGACTGCTGCTCGGCGAACCAAACGCCCGGGGCGATCTGCACCGGATCGCTCAGCGTCGAGCAC
Source organism: uncultured Planctomycetaceae bacterium (assembly GCA_964646065.1). Classification (GTDB taxonomy): domain Bacteria; phylum Planctomycetota; class Phycisphaerae; order SM23-33; family SM23-33; genus CAZYDC01. The sequence continues at coordinate 76 of CAZYDC010000402.1, forward strand.
TGGATAATCCGGCCGTTGAGATACAAGGCCGTGAACAGCGCGGGGGCTTCGATCTGCGTGTTGCCGTGGGGCTGATCGCTTCGATACACCAGGCCGACGTAGTACTTGCCCGCCTGGACGCCGCCCAACTTCCAGTACATTCCGTCCCTGGCCTGGATGCCCAGCGGCACGCCGTGCTGGTTCACGGTCGCCAGCGTCAGGCCCTTGAGGAATTGGTCGTTGTCGATCTTGAAGTTGGCGGCCATTCCGACGGCGGCCCCGTCGAGCATCGCCTTGGCGGAGGAGGCCTCATAGACGTAGTCGCCCTGCTCGTTGGGCTTGGCCTCGAACGCTCCGGCCTGGGTGAGCGGGATCGCGCCCAGCAGCTTCGCGCGGGCGGCGGCGACCTCGGGAGTCACATCGCCGGGTTTGAGGGGCTCGGCAAAGGCCGAAACCAGCAGGCCCGAGGCCATTGCAATCACGGCCAGCAGACTGGGGACGATCCATGAAACGCGGTAAGATTTCATCCGATGCTCCTTCTGGACCCGCACAAACAGGACGGGCGTCGATTTGTCCGAAGAACGTTTGAATGGAAAATCATGCATACTAATAGAACCAAGCATGGAGCAAAATTGCCATAGGAATCATCTTTAATTTTTCGCGGACGCCGTTCCCAACAGGCTGCGACCGTAACCCGTGCGCCAAACAGCAAGCTGATGTCGCGATCAAGCTTGCTGTTTGGCGTGCATGGGAATCCCGGATCGAACAAAGAGCGGTATGGGTTTATTCGGCAATGGTTAATAAGTTCGTGGATGGAGTTCAAGGAATCTTGTATAGTGCGCCCCGATATCGCTTCTGAAACTCGAAAGGGACAAAGATGAAGAACGTGCTCGCGATGGGACTGGCCTTGGCGTTGCTGTCGTGGACCGCTTGCGCCCCCTCGAACAAAACCTCTTACACCGCCTATCCCGGTTCCGGATATCCCGCTTCCGCCCAGGCGGCGGCGCCGACCGGCGCGGTCTACCACGTGGACAACGTCAACCCGGCGGCGGCCGACACGAACCCCGGCACCGAGGCCAAACCGTGGAAGACGATTTCCCGCGCCGGAGCGGCCAAGGAACTCAAGCCCGGCGACACGGTGCTGATCCACAGCGGCGTGTATCGCGAGCACGCCAAGATCACCGTCAGCGGATCGCCCCAAAAGCCCATCACGTTCGCCGCGGCCCCCAACGCCAAGGTGGTCATGAAAGGTTCGGAGATCGTCACGGGCAAGTGGGAGCGCATGGCCGACACCAAGGAAGTGATGACCGCCTATCACGTGCCGATGACCAGCATCTGGCGGACCAAGCTGGGCGAGGAGTTCTTCACCGACGCCGATTTCGCCGGCTGCTACAACGACAAGTCCAAGCGGTGGGTCTCGCAGGTGTTCCTGCAGGACTCGCATCCGCTGCAGATGATCGGCCCGGACGGCGTGTACAAGAACAACGGCCCGGACAAGATGATTATGATGCTCAACATCGGCAAGGGTCTGGACGACATGATCCCGCAGTCGTTCTTCTTCAACCCGGCCGACGGATACCTGTACGCGTACATCGGCGGCGACCCCGGCTGGTACTGCATCGAGGTCGGCGTGCGCGGGTTCATTCTGACCTGCGAAAAAGTGCATGACGTGATCGTGCGCGGGCTGGAGATGCGCCACAACCGCCAGCCGGGCGGGCAGTGGTCCGAAGCGTCCATCGGCGAAAGCCAGCGCGTCCTGATCGAGGGCTGCCGCGTCGAGTGGGCCGATTTCAACGGGTTCAGCATGGGCAGTTGCAAGAACTGCACCGTGCGAAACTGCGACCTGTCCAACAACGGCTGCACGGGCATGAGCACCGGTGTCGATGAGGATTGCGTCATCGAATATTGCTCGCTGATGCGCAACGACTACCGCAAGTTCTACGGCACCTGGGGCGTCGCCGCGGGCAGCAAGAACATCCCGGGCAACAAGCGCGTCACCTTCCGCCGCTGCGAATTCGCCTACAACGACGGCCCGGGCCTTTGGTTCGACACCGACAACTCCGACATCCGCATCCTGGACAACGTCTCGCACCACAACCTCGATTGCGGAATCTTCTTCGAGATCAACCGCAAGGGCGGCGGGCTGATCGCGGGAAACCTGGTCTACGCCAACGGCGGGCGGGGCATCTACATGGGCGGGTCGGAAAACACCACGGTCGTCAACAACACGCTCGCCGACAACGACTGCGGCATCGTGTTCATGCCCTACAACGACCCCAACGGCACCACGGCCGGCAGCAAGTGCTTCAACAACCTGCTGATTCACAATTACACCGCCGCCGCGACGATCACGCGAGGGAACGACCTGACGCTGGAGATGCAGCCGGGGCCCGAGTGGCAACAAACGCACCACAGCCAGAGCGACTACAACGTGTTCGCGAATAATTCCTGGACACCCACGATGCGGCCCAACTGGAACGACGATTACACGATCGCCAAGTGGCGGGAGATTTACCATCTGGATTATCACAGCACCCTCATGCCCGTGCAGTACCGGCGCGTTTCGGACGGGTTTGAACTGCTGAACTCGAACGCCCTGCCCGCCGCTTGCCCGCTGCCCAAGGAGGTCACGGACAAGTGGACGCCGCCCCAAAGCGGTAAGGTCGGTTCGGCAATCACGAAGTGGCCGTGAGTTCGTAGTGACGCCGTGAGGCGTTTCTGAAAGAACCCGTACGGGCACTATAAGCAAATCAAGAATGCTCTTACGAGCACACTACAAACGGGTATTTGGCGTGTACTGTTGAAAACGACGCAACGACGTTTCTTGCAACTACGTTTCTCAGGAGAAAGACATGTTTCGTAGCACGAACGTGAACCGCTGGAACCTGGCGCTCGTCCTGACCGCGATGCTTGCAGCGCCGGCCCTCGCTTCCGCCGCCGACGCGCCGCTGGAACTGAAGGTCAACGACGCCACGCTCACCCGCAACGCCAAGGTCGAGCCGATTCAGCCGATGAAGGACTTCTTCTCGGCGAGGCGCGACGGCGTCGATGTCGGCGGGTGCGGACCCATCAAACCGCAGCTCCAGTGGAAATGCACCGCCATCGCCGAGGGCGACTATTGGCCGGCGCTGCTCATCAGCTCGCACGAGTTCCTCTTCGAGTTCCCGCCGGGCTGGGCGAACCTGTATCTCAACGACACCCGCCTGCCCTGGACGAGCCGGTCGGCCCCGACCCGCCCCGAAACCGCCGCCGACAAGACCCGCTACCAGGCCCAGCTCCGCGCGGACAAAATCCACGTCAAGCCCGGCGACATCCTTCGCGTGGTCTATCCCTCCGACGGCGGAGACGCCGTTTTCGGTTCGCTCTTCCTGTTCAAGGCGCCCTTCACCGATTCGGTCCTGACGTACGAAATCCCCAACCCCGCCAAGGTCGATACGTACTGGATTAACAACGGTTGGGACGAGCCCAAACGCACCCTCACCCAGGTCGAGCAATCGTGCTGGTTCTACAATCCCGGCGTGCTGCCGCGAACGTTCAAGCTTTCCGCGACGGCCAGGGATTACCTTTACAAGGACCTGCTGATCAAGGACGAAACCATCACGCTCCAGCCGGGCGAGCGGATCACGCGGAGCTTCACGCTCCCCCTGGGCAACACCGGCCGCGTGAGGCTCTCGCTGGAGGCGGCGGCCGAGGGCGTCTTCCCGCAACTGCACATGGTCAAGTTCTACCTCGATGACGTCAAAGACGGCCCGCGTCCGTATTCCTCGATGCTCAACGGCGAGTGGGAGCAGTGCTTCGACTCTGGTACGAA
>CAZYDC010000402.1:3875-5056 GCA_964646065.1 uncultured Planctomycetaceae bacterium
GCAGTGCATCGTGAAGGCGGCCGAGCCCGGCGACGCGCCGCCTGCCGACGCGAAGTGGGCCAAGATCGTCGTGCCCAACCTCGCCGAGAACAAGGACGCCCACTGCATCTGGCTGCGCAAAAAGTTCACCGCGCCCGATTCCATCCAGGGCGAGCGAATCCTGCTGCACTTCCTGATGTGCCTGAGCGAGTCCACGATTTATGTCAACGGAAAGCAGGTGCATTACCAGGCGTTCGGCTCCGAACCGTTCGACGCCGACATCACCTCCGCGTTCAAGCCGGGCGCGGAGAATGAAATCCTCGTCGCCGTGCGCGACTGGATCGCCTACTCCAAGCGCAACCAGCAGCGCGTCAAGGACGGCGAGGAACCGATCTTCAAGGACAACATGGACGCCCCGGCCGGCTACAAGGCCTCGGGCGGCTGGGGCGGTTGCATGGGAATCGGCAGACCGGTTTACCTCGAAGCCCGCCCGGCCGTGTCCGTAGACGACGTGTTCGTCGTCACCACCCTCAAGAACAAGAAACTCACCCTCCAGTATCGCATCGTGAACAAGTCGGGCGCCGACCAGGAAGTCGCCCTGACGCCGACCCTCCTCGACCAGGGCCAGCCGTTCAAGAACCTCGACGCCCACACGGTCAAGGTCAAGGCCGGCGCCAGCGAGACGGTCATCGTCACGGCCGACTGGCCCAAGGGCGCCAAGCTTTGGCAGCCGGGGCAACCTTATATATATGTGCTTCAGACCGACCTGAAGCCCACCTCCGGCGCCGCGGATCGGCACGTGCAGCGGTTCGGGTTCAAGGACATCCGGATCGACGGCATTTCGTTCATCGTCAACGGCGTGCGGATGAAGATTCGCAGCCAGTGGACCAGCGCCGCCACCGGAATCGATGACACGCCTCGCGAACTCGATAAGCGGCTGGAAGACGTGTGGCTGAGGCAGAGGTACGCCATGATCGACTGCGACACGCAGCTCAACCGCACGCACAACCAGGTCGGCGTGGATGAGAACTGCGACATCGCCGACGAGAGCGGCCTGATGATTAAGGTCGAGAACGGCTCGACCGCGCAGCAGCAGTTCACGTTCGACCAGGGCTACTGGAAGAACCTGATTGCCAGCGAATGCCGCGTGATCGACGCGTACAAGGACCACGCGTCGGTGTTCCTGTGGTCGGCGGGCAACG
>CAZYDC010000403.1:0-4745 GCA_964646065.1 uncultured Planctomycetaceae bacterium
TGGTGACTGGGGCGCGCCAGATAAAACCGCATCTGCTTGAAACACTACACTAGCTTTTCCAGGGCCTCGGCGGCGGCTTTGCGGACGTCGGGGTGGGGGTCGTTAAGGAGTTTCCTGACGGCGGGGATGACGCGTGGGTCATGAAATTCCGGAAGGGCGGCCAGGGCCGTGATGCGGACAACAGCGTCGTCGTCTTTGAGCATGGAAAGCAGCGGCTCGAGCGCACCGCTCATCCGGGATTCGCCCAACTCCTGGGCGACATCGGCCCGCTCCCAGCAACTGGGGGATTTGATCTTGGATAGGAGGTATTTGAGCCCCTCTCCCCGTCCCATATGGGCCAGCGTCCCGGCGACGGCAATGCGGGCCCTGCCTTCGAGGCGGTCGTTCTTGAGCGTTTTCAGCAGTGCTGGAATCGCCTTTGGGTCGCCGATTTCCTCCAAGGCCTTGGCGGAGTTGGCGGCGACGAAGTCACCCTCGTCGCTCAGATGGCGGGACAGGGCGTCGATGGCCCGCTTGTCCTTCAATTTACCCAATTCTCTGGCGGCACTGGCGCGGACACTGTTGTCGTCGTCTTCGAGCATCTCCATGAGGGGAGGCACGCCCTCCGCGCCCCACGCGGCCAGCATTTCCGGTATCACGGGCCGTGCGCCGGAATCACAATGCTTGGCGGCCTCCAGAAGCGTATGAGCAATCTCGGGGCCGAAGTTCATCAACGATTCAATGCACTCGAATTGGATGTCGGAGTCGGACTGGGAGTACGAGGGGCGCGAGGGCGTTTTCGGGGGTTGTGGGATTGCGTCGCGCAGGCACTTTACAAGCGGCTGTATGGCGGCGGGATCGCCAAAGTCCCCGCAAGCCGCGATGGCCATCATCCGCGCATCGTGGTTTTCATCCCGCAGGGTCTCGATCATCAGCGGCAGGAAGTCGTGTCCGAGCTTGACCATTTCCTCCGCGGCCGCCCTGGGTCGATCATCAAAACTATTCTCGCCCGGTCTGTTCGGCTCCGCAAACCCCGGCCGGACCAAGTGGTGCTGGAGCAGCCATCCGCGAAATGTGTCGGTTTCGTTTTTGAGTTGTGCGACGATGACGCGCGCCCGGCCTTGCGGTGCGTACGCGTACTGCCACAAACATGCGATGCCGACACCGGCAAGGAAGATCAGAATCGCCAGGAGGATGGCAAGACGCCTGAGAGTCATTGCCCGCGATTATATGCAAATCCCGGGTTTTCGGAAACGGCGAACCGCAGAATATCGAATGTCGAACCGCAGAAGGCAGAAGTAAAGAGCTTGGATTCCAGGTCTTAACTTCCGCCTTCTGCGGTTCTGCGGTTCGATATTCTGCGGTTCGCCGTTTCCGAAAACCCGTTTACGCCGCCGGCGGTTCATCCGGGGGAAGGGGTTTAAGCGGCGAGTTGCCGGCCGCGAGCTTTCTGGCCTTGCGGAGCTTGACGGTGCGGATGATGCCTCGGATCAGCCAGATCAGGAACACGGCCACGGCGACGGCGAGGATGGCCCAGGCGCGGTGCTTGGGATTATCGAAGTAGGACGCCATACCGGTCCCAAAGAGATACCCGGCCATTCCGAAGGTGGCGGCCCAGACGGCGGCCCCGATGACGTTGAGGAAGATGAACCGCCGGGTCTTGACCGCGCTCATTCCGATGGCAAACGGCGTGACCGTACGCAGGCCGTAGAGGAAACGAAAGCCCAGGATCAACAGGGTGTTGTGCCTCTCCAGCATGTCGAAAACCTTCTGGGCCTTCTGCCTCCAGGTGGGCCTGCGGAACAGGGTCGAGTTGCCCTTGGTTCTGCCGATGAAGAACCACATCTGGTCGCCGGCCAAGCTGCCGCAGAAAGCGGCCAGGATGCACAGGACGATGTCGGGGCCGGGAGGCTTGCCCTGGACATGGGGCAGCGCGGCGAACGCGCCGGCAAGGATCAGACAGGTCTCGCCCTCGAAAATCGTCCAGACAAAAAGGACCAGGTACGCCCAATTCGTGCCCAGCAAATGGTGCAAGATATAGGTTAAATGATGAAGCAGTTCCATCTGCTGATTCTCTACGTGCGGCCGGGCACCCGGGTTTGCATTGCGGCCCGGATCCTTCGACCGCGTAAACGGATTATACTACAGGGCGCCGCGGATGCGACTGGAAACTTGTTTCGGGTGCTCGTAGTGACGCCGTGAGGCGTTTCTTGAAGAATGCCCTGACGGGCACACTACAAACGAAGCACCCGGCGCGGTCACTTGGACATATCATTAGGCACGGCCGGCGGCGGGGCCGGGACCACGACTTGTTTGTGACTGTGATGTTGGGAATGCCCCATGCTCATCCCGGCATAGAAAAACCACCCGAGCGTCGGATAGGTGCCGATGATTTTGGTGGCGAAGGGGATTTTGCCTCGGCTCTTGACGAGAAGCCCGCCGTCGTCCGGCTGGAACACGGCCACCTCCGGGCCAAGGTAACTGACCAGCTTTTCGGTCGAGGGCAGCGAGGCCAGCGGGAAGGAATCTTTGGCGTCGGGATTTTCGACCGCCGCACTTAGCAGCGGCCAGGCGAGCTTGGCCAGGACGGCCAGGTCCATCGAGAACACGGCGGAGCCCTGCCCGCACAATTGGAGCATCTTGGCGCCGGGGCCTTCGGGGTCGAATCCGCCCGTCTTGTCCAGTGCGGCGTCGACGGCCGACTTGAACGCGTCGTCGCTCAAGGCCAGCACGACGCGGTCCTCCAGGATGCCCAGGCGGACCATGCCGTTCAGGCGGCGGATGGCGACCTTGCGGTAGACCGCCAGCGGCGGCGGATTGTTGGGGGCGATCAGCGGCAGTCCGCCGCCGGCGCCGCCGGCCGGTGGCACCGCCGGTGGCGGAGGCGGTGGTGGCGCGCCCTCGGTTGCGCCGGACAGCTTGATAAGTTCGTCGATGGCCGCGGCCGCCTTGGCCTTGTCCTTGATGTCCAGCACCATTCCCACCGGGGCGCTGCCTCCGCTGCCCATTAGCCCCGCGAAAAGGGCCTGGAGGTCGGTGACAAAGACCCCGCCGTTCCCGCCGGTGGCGGCGGCGAGGTTTTCAAACTGGGCGATGACCTTCGCCGCCTCCTCGTCCAACTTGGGCTCGGGCTCGGTGGTGGGCTTGGAAGTGGCGCCCCCTTTCAAGTCTTCTTGCGGGGGCGGGGCGTATCCCTCAGGATTCTTGGCCTTGGCCTTGGCTGCGGCCAGCGCTATCGCGCGGATCATCGCGACGGTCTTGGCGGGGGCGATCTGCCCTGCCAGCACGAACGTGGTCTGCCGCGGCATCATGGCCAGGCCGGCCTTGTAATCGCCGCCGGGTTTGATGATCCCCATCACGCCCTCGCCGGCGCCCGGTGCGTCCAGGTAGCTCAGGCGCGTGTACACGTTGTCGGCGAATCCACCCGTGCCGCCGGCCCCGTGAACCTGGAGCACCCCGAGGGTCTTCATCATGTCCATCCCGAGGCTGTCCATGATGTCCTTGGGAATCGCCTTGCGGATTGCGTCGCCGTCCACGAACCAGCGGAAGGCCCAGTCCTTCAAGGCCGTCTTCTTCATGATGCGGGCGAGGGACTCGTTCTTGTCCTTGTTGGCGTCGGGCTTGGCCATTGCCTTGCCCATCGAGGCGGCGGCGGAAAGGCTCGTCGCCACCAGCAGGTGCTTGTCCGTCCAGCAGGTCATGAACAGGGATTTGTCCTTGAGTTCCTCGGCCTGCTTGTCGGGCGTCGCGGAGAGCGTGAACTCGTCTTCCTCGTCTTCCACCTTGGCCACGCCGTTCCATTCGAGCTTGCCGGTGGTCCACTTGAACGCCTGCCGCGTGCCCATGCCCGCCGAAGGCACGCCGATCTGCATCAGCGATTCCAGTGCCGGCTTGGCCTCGGCGCGGCTCTTTTCGTCCATCACGCAGATGAGGCCCACGCCCGGGGCGTCGTCAAACTTGCCGTCGGTGGGCACCATGTACAAGGCGGCCGGATTGTTCCAGAAGGGCTTGAGCACCTTGTGCAGCGTCTGCTGAAGCGCGGCAGGGTCGGTCTTGAGGGCGGGCGAGTCGAACATTCCCTTCATGATCAGCTTGCCGATCTGGACGCGCGAGTCCTGGACGAACTGCGTGATGACCTCGTCCTTGTACATCTTGCCCAGGTTGGAGGCCTCGAAGGCGTCCCGCACGGCGGCATGTCCGCGATGCTCCACGAAAAACACGGCGTCGGGCGGGATCATCGGCAGAAGCCCCTTGTCGTCCGCCGCCGGCGGGACGGCCTGGGCCCACGCGTGCGAAGAGACGAACGCCAAAAAGCCCACCAGCACGAGCACCGCGATACTGCGATTTTCCGCAATCATTGTGAGTCTCCCTATGGCTTGTGCATCGAACGCCGTCAATATCATTTCAGCCGGGGCGAAAGTAAAGAAATATCCGGGGGGGACCGTGGAGCGTAGAGCGTAAGGAGTAGGGAGTAAAAGCGAAGAAACTGCAACGGCAGGAGCGAAGAACCGGGTTCTTCTCTTCCCGATTACCGAATCCCGATTACCGAATCCCGATTACGCCGTGCGGTTTCCGCCTCGTATGTCCTGTCCGCGCATGACATCGATTTCTCGCCGGCTTCGCGGGATGTAGTCGCGAAGGTCCTCGATGCCGCTTTGCCTGGCCAGCGCCCTCGCGGACACGCCCGGCCTCTTGGCCCGCAGCACGTGCCAGCCTTCGAGTTGCATGAACGGTTCGCATTCCAGGTCGTCGCCGTGCTCGGCCAG
>CAZYDC010000403.1:4755-5034 GCA_964646065.1 uncultured Planctomycetaceae bacterium
CTTGGCGATTTTGTCGCCGTTGAAGTCCTGGTGATGGATCGAGCGGTCCAGGTCCAGCGTGACTCGCGTGACGTTCAGGCCGGCCTGCTTGGTGTAGAGAATCTGCCGCCCGGTGATGTCGTAGGCCAGGCAGTCGCAGGCCCAGGTCGAGGTGACGATGTAGTAATGATGGCGAATGGCGTGCGCCTGGAGCGTGGTTCCGGCCGAGTAGGCCGACGGCCAGATCACCAGCTCGGCCCCCTGCTCGGCCAGCAGGTCCCACACGTTGGAGAAGTTGGC
>CAZYDC010000404.1:0-5032 GCA_964646065.1 uncultured Planctomycetaceae bacterium
ATGCATCGATCCACTCCGATGAGAATCAGCCGTAGCGTTTGGTGAATAAAACGAGCTTAAGATAAGGACAGGCGCCGAACCAGCAATAATGGACCAATTTATATTGATTATAGCGCCCCACCGGACAGGCCGCAAAGAATTTGTGTCGGAATTAAAAATACCTCAACAGTAGGGCGTGACAAGTCGGGCCAAAGTTGCACGCCCAACGCATTACGCTCTACGCGCCACGCCCTACGGTCTTGAGATTGTCTGGGCCAGGCTGGGCAGGAAGTAATCGTTGACGACGTGTTCCCAGCTCATTTTCTCGGCCAGGTCGTATCCGCTTTGGATTCGGCGGAGCATGGTCTGGTCGTCGCGCGGGAGCAGGTCGGCCAGCAGGCCCGCCAATCGGCGGCCTTCCTCGGCCTCGATGATGTCGCGCTGGGCGATGGTCATGTGCAGGGCCTGGTCTATCGGAATGTGGTCGGGCAGGCGGAGGAAATTCCCCTCGACGATGTTGTTGTCGATCGGCAGCCCGGACTCGGCGAGTTTTCGGGCGAAGCCCATGCACCCGCAGACGTTCGAGGGCACGCAGATCGAGCCGAAGCAGAGCGGTTCGAACTGGCTGATGCCGAACGGTTCGTAGATGCTCAGGCCGAACTCCAGGTCCGAGCCCCGGCGGATGTCGGAGAAGGTCATGTCCTCGGACATGCGGTCTCCGCAGACCTGGCGGTTCCAGTCCCACTGGTTGACCAGCACGGCCCGGATCGCCTGGTGCTCGCGGTTGAAATTGTCCATCATCTCGGCGAGCACTTCCTCTCCGCCGCACAGGTCGGGGTAGCCCAGTTCGTGCGCGACCGGCCAGCCGTAGACCCGCTCCATGTGGCGCACGTCGGCGTAGCGCCGCTGCCCGCCGAGCGTGCCGAGCATGAAGTACACGGCCGTCTCTTCCCGGGCCTTGAGCATGGGCTCCATTTCGTGCATCACGCGCAGGTCACGCCAAATGCCCTTGCTGAGCACCGGGCGGCAGACGTGCGTGAAGACCCACGTGGGCAGGCGGCCCAAAAGGCTGTGGGCGTATTTCCTCATGCGGTCGCGGCTGGCGTGTTTTTCTTCCAGGCTCAGCGGCAGGGCGGGCACGCCGTTGTAGACCAGGTCGACGTCCATCGTGCGGAAATGCGGGTCCAGGAAACGCAGCTCGCTCTCGACGTAGTCGCCGACGGCGAACACGTGATCGCAATACCGGGCCGCCTTGACCAGCGGATGTTTGTAGTTCTCGAAAACCACGGGGAAGAGGTCTTCCATAGTTTTGCCCTGGCCCTCGGCCCAGCGGAGCGCGTTGTAGAACATCGTGTCGTGGCCGGGCATTTTCTCGACGACGGGGCGGACCGAGGCCACCTCGTGCGCGTAAAACACCGTGCGCGAATTGTGCGAACCGGACATCACCACCTTGAGCGCCAGGGGCATTCCCATGTACTCGTGCGAGAGGTAAACCACCTGCTCCTGCGAGGGCTTTCCGCCCGGCAGGGTGCCGTTGGCGCCGATCACCTTCAGCGCCTCGTAACCCGGTTCGGCCAGGCGGACGTATTCCTCGTACTCCCAGACGTTCTCGAATTTCTGGCTGGGGACGGCGAAGTTCTTGAATAACTCGCCTTTGAAAAGATTCAGGCGGTCGCGGTTGGCGTGGAAGACGTCGACCAGCAGGACCTCGGCCTTGACGCACTTTCCGCTGTAGGGGTCGCAGATGTTCCGCGTGCCGTAAATGATGCCGACATCGTACGTGACCTCGATGGGCCGGAAGCGGTCGGCCCAGGGCGGAGTGTGAATCGCGTCCAGGGTGCTGTAGATGACGCTGCCGCCCTCGCCCAGCCGGCGATTGACCGGCACGTCGGTGCGGAGCAATGGCCCCAGCAAAATGGTCCGCGAGACATTCTTGGCGTAGGCGTCGGCGGTCATCAACCCGGCGATGACAGCGCCGATGCCGCCGATCTTCTCGACGGCCTCATGGGTCACGTGTACAACAATCATCGGTAATCCTCAAAAGCTGGGCCTGACGGACCCACACCGCACACCTCATTGTATATCGGCCAAAGAGGGGAGGAGGTAATCAGTAAACAGTAATCAGCAATCGGTCGAGCCGAGTTTTTTTGTCTTCAGCGATTACCGGTTACGGATTACCCATTACTGTTTTTGTCAGATGCAGTAATCCACTTCGTTTCGCTGGAGTTCCTTTTCCCGCGCCACCAGCGATTCAAACGTGGTTGAATCGTAGACTTGCTCGACGGCCTGCTGGGCCTGGGTCCACACTTCCATCAGCGCGCAGCGAGGCCGGAGCGGACAGGAGGATTTGCCCTCTTTGTCCGTAATGCATTTGACCGGCTCCAATGTCCCGTCCACAAACCGTATGACCTGACCGACCGTGATCTCGCCTGGCGGTCTGGCTAACTGGTATCCCCCTCGAATGCCCCGCTGCGACTGCACAAACCCAGGTTGCCTCATCTCGTTGAGAATCACTTCGAGGAATCGAGGCGGTATGGCCTGGCAGGCGGCGATCTCGCCGATGGACGTAGGCTTTCGCCCGTACCGCTTGGCCAACTCCAACGTCGCCCGAACCGCGTATTGACACTTCTGTGAAATGCTCAAAGGTTTGCCCTTTCTGTAATCTACAGAATCACAGTAGTAATTGTCGTCAAAGACTGCCATAAAGTCAACTATATTGATAGACATGCGTATGAGTAAGAATGTAAGAATCCATAAATAAGGTAGTTATAAACGATATTATTTTCTGTAATATTCATCGGAATTATTATTGACAAATGCAGAAACAATAGTACTATATGCCAATTGACATTCGGATATATTGTGTTGATTGATGATAGAGGAGTCGTTTGATGAGCAAAAGAATTGTTTCTGGCGGTTTGGCCCTGGCGATTGGGCTTGCCATCCTCCCAATGAGCCGTGGTGCGGACGGCCAAGCGTCGACGCAGCCGTCCACCGCGCCTGCGGGCATCGCGACGAGCCGACCTTCCAGTGACGAGGGCTTGCTGGAGGTCGGCTCGAAGATCGCCAGTTCCAAACCCCAGCCGGCCGACAAGCCCGCCGACGAGAAGGGTCCGCCGTTGCCATTCCATTCGATAGAAGGTTACGGCGGCGGCGCGCTCACTCCGATGGCCTACCTGGTGAATCCCGGCCCGAAGGATACGATTTTCGGCCTGCCGGCGGCGGCGTTCTCGGAAGTGATCGCGGGCAGCAAGGGTTTGCAGTCGCTGTCGTTCACCGAAACGGTTTTTCGCAGGATTGAGTTCAGCTACGCGATCGAGCGTTTCGGCACCGGCACGCTGGAGGACGACATAAAGCATCACACGGGCGTGAATATCCACAACGACGCCGTCTTCCTGCACAACTGGAACATCCGCGGAAACCTGCTGGAGGAGAACGCGTTCGGGTTGCCGTTCCTCCCGGCGATTACGGCGGGCGTGCAACTGAAGTACAACCAGGACATCGGCGACATCAACAACCGCCTGCACGGGGCGCTGAGCCACATCGGGTACGACAGTCCCTTCGGCGAGGATTACACCCTGACGGCCAGCAAGACGATCGTGGACAAGACCTGGACGCTGGGCCGCCCGCTGATCGTGACAGGCGGCCTGCGAAACAGTGACGCCGCGCAGTTGGGCTTCCTGGGCTTCGGCGAGCAGAGGCACACGACGTTTGAAGGCAGCGTCGCCTACATGCCCACGGATTGGCTGCTGATCGCCTACGAATTTCGCGGAAAGGAAGACCCCTATAGAGAGATTCACGGCCTGGTCGGAAACGAGGACAACTGGCAGGGCTTTGACATCAGTTGGATCATCAACAAGCACGCCACCCTCGTCGCCGGGTACGGCATCTTCGGCAATGTGGTCAACACCGTGGAGAACGACGCGTTCTGGATTCAGTTCAAGTACGAGTTTTGACATATGATCTCTATCGTTCTGGAAAAAACATTGCATGATAAGCTGGCCCTGGCCCAGGCGGCTTTGCGAGAACTGGGCGGCGTCGTGGTCGCGTTCTCCGCCGGAGTGGACAGCACGTTCCTGCTGGCGCTGGCCGTCCAGACGCTCGGAGGCGACCGCGTGCTGGCCGCCATCGGCGTCTCGCCGAGCCTGGCCGACCGGGAAAGGGAGTCGGCGCGGTCCCTGGCCCGGCACATCGGCGTCGAGCTGGTCGAAGTCGAGACGGGCGAACTGGACAATCCCGACTACGCCGCCAATCCCGCCAACCGCTGCTTCTACTGCAAGCGCGACTTGTTCGAGCGACTGATCTCGCTGGCCCGGACGCGAGGCCTTGCCGCCGTTGTCAGCGGCGCCAACGCGGACGACGCGGGCGACTTCCGCCCCGGCTTGCAGGCCGGACGCGAGCTGGGCGTGCGAAATCCGCTCATGGAGGCCGGTCTGACCAAGGCCGACATCCGCCAGGCCTCTCGCGCCCTGGAGCTGCCCACCTGGGACAAACCCGCGATGGCCTGCCTGGCCAGCCGCATCCCCTACGGGCAGAAGATCACGGCGGAGGATCTCCATCGCGTCGAGCAGGCGGAGAACGCGATCAAGGATCTGGGGTTTGCCCAGGTGCGGGTTCGCGACCACCAGGGTGTCGCGAGGATCGAAGTGCCTTCGTCGGAACTTGAGCGTATCCTGAGCATTCGCCAGGAGATTGTCGCCAGGCTGCGTAAGATTGGTTATATTTATGTGTCGTTGGACCTGCTGGGTTTTCGCAGCGGATCCATGAACGAAGGTCTTTCGGGCGACGGCCTGACTCAATAGGAAAGGAACATCATGTCGGGAATGTATGAGAGCATCACAGAGACCATCGGGCGCACGCCGCTGGTGCGGGTGCGCAAGCTGGCGCACGGCGGAGCGATCGTGCTGGCCAAGATGGAAAGCCACAATCCGCTGGGCAGCGTGAAGGACCGCCTGGGACTGGCGCTGATCGAGGCGGCCGAGCGGGACGGCAAGATCAACGAAAAGACGCTGATCGTCGAGCCCACCAGCGGGAACACGGGAATCGCGCTGGC
>CAZYDC010000405.1:0-5029 GCA_964646065.1 uncultured Planctomycetaceae bacterium
CGTGCGGGCCAGGGTCAGCGGGTTCCTCCAGAAGCGACTCTTCGAGGAGGGCGCCACGGTCCGTCAGGGCCAGGACCTTTTCCGCCTGGAGCGTGACACGTTCGAGGCCGACCTGGCTGCCGCCGACGCGGCCATCGAACAGGCCAAGGCCCACTGCGAGCAGTCCATGCGCGAGGTGCAGCGGTATCAGACCCTCCGGGCCGCCGGGGCCGCCACGCCCAAGGAAGTGGACGACGAGCAGGTCAACGTGCGCGTTTTCCAGGCGGACATCCAGGCCGCCAAGGCCCGCAAGCGGCAGGCGCAGCTCAATCTGGATTACACGGCCATCAGCTCGCCCTTGACCGGAATTATCGGAAAGGTCAACCGGGATGTCGGCAGCTACATCAGCGCCCAGACCGACGCGGCCCTGGCCGTGGTGCAGCAGATCGACCCGCTCTACGTGGAGTTTCCCGTCACCGAGCGCGACCTGATGCGATGGCGCGAACTGAGCGGGGCCAAGACGGACGCAGGCGGGACGCCTGCGGCACGCGAGGCCAAGATGGCCTCGCCACACGCGGGCGAGACGC
Organism: uncultured Planctomycetaceae bacterium; assembly: GCA_964646065.1. Lineage (GTDB taxonomy): Bacteria > Planctomycetota > Phycisphaerae > SM23-33 > SM23-33 > CAZYDC01. The sequence goes on from CAZYDC010000405.1 coordinate 567, forward strand.
CCGCGTCACATGAGGGGGACGTCGCGGTCGAGCTGACCTTGCCCGACGGGCAGAAGCATCCGCACGCGGGCGTGGTGAACTTCGTGGACGCCACCGTCGATTGCCGGACCGGCACCGCGCTGGTCCGCGCGAAGGTGCCGAATCCCGAAATGCTGTTGCGGCCGGGGCAACTGCTGCGGGTGCGAGTCATCGGCCTGGAAAGAAAGAACACGCTGACCGTTCCGCAGAGGGCGGTCATCGAGTCCAGTTCCGGCGCGATGGTGTACGTGGTGGACGACAGCGGCCACGCGCAGTGCCACCCGGTGACGCTGGGCGACTGGGCGGGCGACCAGTGGATCGTCGAGAAAGGGCTGGAGCCTGGAATGCGGGTGATCGTCGATCACCTGACGTCGATGAGGCCCAACGCCGAGGTGAAGATATCGGAGGCGGCCGCAGTGCCCGCCACGCAACCGGCGGCCCCGAAGGTCGCGGTCAAGGAAGGCGGCGTGGAATATGTTCGCTAGGTTTTTCATCGACCGTCCGGTGTTCGCGATGGTGCTGTCGATCCTGATCGTGCTGGGCGGTTCGGCCGCGATCTGGGTCCTGCCCATCGAGCAGTACCCGCAGATCGTCCCGCCGCAGATCACGATCAGCGCGGTTTACCCCGGCGCCAACGCCGAGACGGTGGCGCGGTCGGTGGCCGCCCCCATCGAGGAACAGCTCAGCGGAATCAAGGGGATGCTCTACACGCGCTCGCAGGCCAACAACGACGGCACGCTGGTCATCACGGCCACCTTCGAGATCGGGGCCGACCAGGACATCGCCGCGGTGGAAGTGCAGAACCGCCTGTCGATCGCGCAGCCCAGCCTGCCGGCAGAGGTGGTGCGGAACGGGCTGACCGTCACCAAGGCCTCCAGCAGCATTTTGAGCGTCATCACGCTGGAATCGACGACGCCGCAATACGACGACACCTACCTGGCCGACTACGTGACCGTCAACGTGCTGGACGCCATCAAGCGCGTTCCGGGCGTGGGCGACGCCCAGGTGTTCGGCAAAAGCGCGATGCGAATCTGGGTGGACCCCGACCGCCTGGTGATGAAGGGCATGACCATGTCCGACGTCGCGAGCGCCATTCGCGAGCAGAACGCGGTCTTCGCGGTCGGCACGATCGGCCAGCGCCCCGACACCGCCTGCGAACTGACGGTCCCAGCCATCACGCGGGGGCGATTCGTCCGCCCGGAGGAGTACGAGAACATTATTTTGCGGGCCGGCAACGACGGTTCCATCGTGCGGCTCAAGGACGTGGCCAAGGTGCAGACCGGCCCGGACAGCTACAATCTGTACGCCCGGCACAACGGCGCGCCGACCGCGGCCATGCTCGTCAACGCGCAGGTCGGCGCCAACGCCCTGCACACCATGCTGGGCATCCGCCAAACCATGGACGATCTGGCCAAGACCTTCCCCGCCGGAGTCACCTGGAGCACGCCCGTGGACACCACGACGTTCGTCGAGCGGTCCATCGACGAGGTCGCCACCACGCTCCTGGCGGCCGTCGGCCTGGTCATTCTGGTCGTGTTCGTCTTCCTTCAGTCCTGGCGGGCGACGCTCATTCCGCTGCTGGCCGTCCCGGTGGCCATCGTGGGCGCGTTCGCGGGCATTATGGCCTTCGGATTCACCATCAACACGCTGACGCTGTTCGGCGTGGTGCTGGCCATCGGCATCGTCGTGGACGACGCCATCGTCGTCGTCGAGAACGTCGAGCGCATCATGCACGAGGAGCACCTGCCGCCCCGCGAGGCCACCATCAAGGCCATGCAGCAGGTGACAGGCCCGGTCATCACCATCGTGCTGGTCCTGGTGGCCGTGTTCGGGCCTGTGGCGTTCCTGGGCGGATTCACCGGCCAACTGTACCGCCAGTTCGCCGTCACCATCGCGCTGTCGGTGACGATCTCGGGCTTCGTCGCCCTGACGCTGACGCCGGCGCTGTGCTGCATGTTGCTCAAGCGGACGGACCGTCACCCGTTCATTCTGTTCCGGATTTTCGACGCGGGTTTCGGCGGCGTGACCAAGGGCTTCACCTTCGGCGTCCGCCAGGCGATCCGGCACTCCCTGGTGGCGCTGGCCGTTTTCTGCGTGCTGGGCATGGCCACGTTCAAGCTCTTCACCTCGCTGCCCACCGGACTGGTGCCGGAGGAAGACCAGGGCATGTTCTTCGCCTCGGTCATGCTGCCCGAGGGCGCCAGCCTCCAACGCACCGACGCGCTGGTGCGGCAGGTGGAAAAATATCTGCAGGCCCAGCCGGCGATTGAAGACGTTGTGGCCGTGTGCGGCATGGACATGCTGGGCGGCGGCGCGACGAACTCCAACGTGGCGACGTTTTTTGTGAACCTCAAACCGCAGGCGCAGCGGCGGGGGCCCGGAATGAGCGTGCAGGAGGTCGTCAAGGCGACCATGGGGCGCTTCCAGGGCAATCCCGACGGCACGGTATTGGCCTTCAACATGCCGCCGATCTTCGGCCTGGGTATGATGTCGGGCTTCGAGATGCACCTTCAATCTCGCGGCGGAGGCAGCATCACCGAATTGGCCGACGCGGCCAACGGGTTGATCGCCAAGCTAACCGATACGGGCAGGGTGCTGGCGCCCTACAGCACGCTGCGGGTTACGCAGCCGCAGCTTTACGTGGACCTGGACCGCGACCTGGCCAAGGCGCACGGCGTGCCCATGAACGAGGTTTACGACACGCTCCAGGCGTACCTCGGTTCGCTGTACGTCAACGACTTCGACAAGTTCGGGCGCATCTGGCATGTGCAGCTTCAGGCCGAGGCCCAGTACCGCCGCGACCCGCACGGGCTGGACCGGTTCTTCGTGCGAAACGAAACCGGCCAGATGGTGCCCCTGTCCGCGATCGTGCGGACGCGGTTCCAGTCCGGGCCTAACGCGGTCGTGCGGTTCAACGGTTTCCCCGCCGTCACGATCACCGGAATGGTGGTTCCGGGCGTCGCGTCGGGCACGGTGATGGCCGACATCAAAAAGTTCGCCGACGAACTGCCCGAAGGTTACGCCGTCGAGTGGAGCGGGGCGTCGTACCAGGAGGTCAAGACCAGCAACCAGGCCCCGTACGTCATGGGGCTGGGCATGTTGGTGGTGTTCCTGGTGCTGGCCGCACAGTACGAAAAATGGACGCTGCCCCTGGCCGTGCTGCTGGCGGTTCCGATTGCCGTCATGGGCGCCCTGATCGCCGCGATCGCGCGGGGGCTCATGCAGGACGTGTATTTCCAGGTCGGCCTGCTGACGCTGGTGGGCTTGTCGGCAAAGAACGCGATTCTGATCGTGGAGTTCGCGCTGGCGCGTCACCGCGCGGGCGTGCCGATTCGCCAAGCGGCCATCGAGGCCGCACGCTTGCGGTTCCGGCCGATCGTGATGACCTCGCTGGCGTTCATCCTGGGCGCCTTGCCGCTGGCGATCTCCACCGGCGCGGGCGCCGGGGCAAGGCATTCCATCGGCACGGGCGTCATTGGAGGAATGCTGGCCTCGACGTTCCTGGCGATGATTTTCGTCCCGGTGTTCTTCGTCGCCCTGGTCAGCGCCGCCGAGGCCGTCGCGCGCTGGCGCGCCCCGCGCCCCGTGCCGACCGAAGTCCAACCGCCGCCGCTGCCTCTTTCGTGAAACCATGGATTCCGGGTGCCACTCTCAAGCGACGTTGTTGCTGTTGTCGCTTGAGGGTGTCTGGACCGGGTGCCATGCCCTGATGGGTGCCATGCCTTGATGGGTGCCATGCCCAAGTCTGCGCGGGCATGTCTTTGTGGCACCCCCAAGTCTGCTTGGGGGTGTCGTTTGTTGCGTGCGTAACCCCAGACACCCCCAAGCGGACTTGGGGGTGCCACAAGAGGGACATGCCCGCGCAGACTTGGGCATGGCACCCTTGGGAATGCCACCCTTGTCACCGGCGACAATTGTCCTTGGCGATCAGGAAAGTCCGCCCGGCCAGGTCCGAAATCTTGTTCGTCCGCATGTCCACCAGGTGGCTTAGCACCGTGTCGTGGAGCGGGTCGGACCATCGCGAGGGAATGCCGCCGGCGCCCAGCGCGATGCCCATGATGCTGCCCGCGGTGGCGGCGTTGCAGTCGGTGTCCATCCCGGCCATCGTGGCCAGGCAGATGGCCCGGCCGAAACTTTCGCCCGAAACGCCCTTGGCCAAAATCAGGCTCATCAGCGTGATAGCCGCGTTGGGCAGGCAGTGATTCATGTACAGGCTGGGGCTGCGTTTGAGCCCCTTGTCGTAGCGGGTGTAAATCTCGGCGTTGGCCTGCTGCCAATCGTCCGTTTTGCGGCAGAGTTCCACGGTGAAATCGATCATCTCCGCGAACCGCGATTTGGGGGGCACGTACTTGCGGGCCGTCGCGATAGCGCGCACCGGCTCGCCGTGGCTGAACGTGTCGGCCATCAACACAGCGAAAAAAATTCCGGCGTAAACGCCGTTGCGC
>CAZYDC010000406.1:0-5025 GCA_964646065.1 uncultured Planctomycetaceae bacterium
GATGGTGGAACGGGTTCCGGGGCATCGTTCTCACCGGGCGCAACGTGCAAAGTTCCTCGCTGAGCAACCCCGTCCAGGTCGCGAAGGGCGTCTGGTTCGCGGAGTTGCAGGCCGCCGCGGCCGAGACCCTCAAGCCCGGCGACACCATCGCCTTCGCGGGGCGGTCCTTCCGAGGCACGCGAGTCGCCCGAATGCTTCTGCACACGCAGGAGCCCGCGCGCGGGCCGTTCAAGGTCGGCACGAATTTCGGCGGGTATTGGGATTCGCTCTTCACCAACCTCCTCGTGATGTCCAACGCCTACTTCAGCAACTCCCGCGGCGACTTCCTGGGCGGCACCACGCCCTGGGTGGACCTGGACCAGATCGTCGATAAGGTCGCGAACCTCAAACATAACGCCGCCGGAAAACCCGTGGCCACCTACCAGATATTGAACCCGCTGCCGGTCGATCTGACCGTGGACTACGTATGCACCGTGCGCGGGTACTACCGCAAAATTCTCGGCCAGGACAAGGAACAACTCACCATTCCCGCGCAATCCTGCATCACACGCGAGATTCCGTTTGACCCCACCGACGACGATCCGGCCTACAGCGTGGACGCAACCGTCAAGGCCGTCAGGTCCGGACAATCCGAAATCCGAAATCCGCAATCTGCCATGCAGTTGCTGGGCTGGCCCGAGGCGGACACGGTCGAATTCTTCCCGTTCCTGCGGCAGACGGTGCCGTGGGTCAACCCGTTCGAGTATCGCAGCCTTCGGCGGGTGGTGCTGACCAGTCCAACGGCCGGCCCGCGCCCGCGGTACCTGCTGGACGGGGAATGGCAGATGGGGTTCACCACCTCGCTCCAGCCGACCATGCCGGTGCCGGCGGACATCAAGTTCAAGCCCATCGGCGTGCCGTTCAAATCGTTCCAGTGCGAGATCCACGACACCAACCCGCGCGTGCATGGGGCGTACCTGCGCCGCACGATCGAACTGCCCGCCGACGCCGTCGGCAAGACCTGGCGGCTGACCGTGGCCAAGGTGGTGGACGAGGCCACCGCCTACGTCAACGGCGTGAAGGTCGGAAACGTGCGCGGCGGAGAAACGCCCCTGGTCGCCGACGCGACCGGCGCGATCAAACCCGGAACCAACGAGATCGTCGTGGTCATCCGCGACATCCTGGCCATCATGGACCAGGATTACGTCAACAAGGACAACCCCATCCCCAGCCAGTTGTACCTGGACGCCCCGGGCATCGGCGGCGCCTGGGGCCTGGCCATGGGCGATGTCCGGCTGGATGCCTCGCCCTCGCTGGCGGCCAATGAATTGCTCATCGTCACCTCGGTCCGAAAGAAGAACATCTCCGCGCACCTGAACGTGACCAACCATCTTGACCACGCCGTGCGCGCGAGCGTCAAGGCCACCGTGCTGGACGCGGGCAAGCCTGTTCTCGAGCTGGGCAAGCAGGAAATGAGCCTGGAAAAAGGCCAGACCACGCCGCTGAAGTTCCAGAAGGATTGGGCCGACGCGACGATCTGGGGCCCGGGGAGCCCGCAGCTTTACGTCGTGGCGGTCGAAGTCACCGACCTGGACAGCAAGGCCGTGACCGACCTGGACAGCGAGCGGTTCGGGTTCCGCGAGTCGTGGATCGAGAAAGACCATATTTATTTCAACGGCGCGCCGGTCAAGCTCAAGGGCGCCGGAGGCGGCGGATACCCGTGCGGCGTCGGCGTGGACGTCAACCTTTGCCGAGGCGCGCCCCTGCCCGATTATTTCGACGAATGGGGCGGCATGTGCGACGAAGGCCTGGCCGACGTGACCAACAGCTCCAGCAAGCACAACGTCGAGCGCGAAGTCTTCTGGGAATACGCACGAAAGAATTGCCTCGCGGCCGCCAAGGAATTGCAAAACCACCCGTCCATCATCGCATGGGATCTGTCCAACGAGTGGCTGAGCTTCCTGGGCTACAGCGGCGGCGACGGCCTTTTGGGCGCGCGGCAACTGGAAAGCATGACCAAGGTGCTCGCCGAGCAGGACCCGTCGCGATGGACCTTCTACGACGGCGACTGCGACCTGGGCGGACTGCACTACACCTTCGCCAGCCATTACATGATGGAAGGCTGCAACGGTTCCCCGTGCAGAGACTTCGGCCACGACGCGTACAACACACAGGCCAGGCACGTGCTGCCGCCCCGCGCCGACAAGGACGCCAGGCTGATGATCAGCTCCTACCTGCCCGACTGCGCGTTCTGGCGGTCGTTGGACCAGGACTTCAAGGTGGGCGATATTCCCGCCACGATGACGACGTTCAAGTACGGCTCGAAGGTCCTCATGAACACCGAGAACCTCTGGAAAGTGGACGCCTATATGCCGCCGGGCCTGACCAAGGTGCTCGGCGAGGACGACGTCGTCAGCGACGCCTACGACACCGGCGGCGGGCCTGCCGTCTGGATGTGGAAGCAGAACATGGACGCCCATCGCGACCTGGGCACCAGTTACATCAGCCCGTATGGCCGCATCCCCGGCGTGCTGAGGCGAGGCTACGCGACGCGGTGTTTCATCATGCCCGACACGATCCATCACGGATTCGCCGGCAGGAAATTCTCGCGCCGGTACGAAGTGCTCAACGACGTGCTGCGCCCGGCGAAGATGGCCATGAAGTGGTCGCTGCTGGATGCGGACGGCAAGGCCGTCGCGCCAGAACTCGCGGGCAAGATCGATTACGACATGGCCTCGGGCGACCTGCGCCGCGGTGAGTTTTCCTTCACGCTGCCGGATGTGAAGCAGCGCACGAAATTCACGCTCGACCTGCGGTTGGAAGACTCCGGCGTGCTCGCGTACGGCGAGCAGCAGGACATCGAAGTCTGGCCGGACGTGAACGTGCCCGTTCGTAGTGTGCCCGTGAGGGCATTCTTAAAGGAACGCCTCACGGCGTCACTACAAACGCGCCAGTGCCTGCTCTTGGACCCCAAAGGCAAGACGGCCGAAGTGCTGACCAAGGCCGGGCTGGAATTCACGAAGATCGATTCGCTGGCGCTGAAGCCCGAATCGGCCAGCCCGGACAAAACGCTGGTCATCATCGGCGAGGACGCCCTGTCGGCCGAGAATGCCGGTTCGGTGATCGGGCTGTCGGATTTCGTCGCTGCCGGCGGGCGCGTGCTGATTCTCGCGCAGTCGGTGACGCCGGGCGGTCTGCCGGCCAATGCCAAGCTCGAACCGCGCGAATGGGAAAGCCAACTGTTCGTTCGCGTGCCGACGCACCCGATCCTGGAGGGCGTCACGTCGATGGACCTGCATTTCTGGGCGCCGGATCGCGTGATCTGCCGCGGTTCGTACACCAAGCCCGAGGGCGGGCCCGCGACGCCGCTGATCGACAGCGGCACCAGCATCGGCCTGGAGTGGACGCAACTGATGGAGCTGTATCGCGGGAAGGGCCTCTACCTGCTCTGCCAGCTCCCGGTGGCGGCGCTGTATGACGACGAACCGATGGCCCGCGAAATGCTGGCCCGCGTGGTCGGCTACGCGGCCGCCGGGGCGCCGTTCCGCCGGCCCACCGGACAATTCAAGGTCGTCTCGTCGCCCGAAAGCCCGATCCTCAAGGCCCTCGAAAACGCCGGAATCGCCAACGAGGTCATGCTGCCGGCGGCGAAGGTGGACGCGTCATCGACCATCCTCCTCGACGCCTCTTCTCTTCAATCCGCCATCCGCAATCCTCAATCCGCAATCGTCACCGGCTGGGCGCAGGCCCTGACGGGCGGCGCCACAGTCGTCGTCTCCTCGGCCACGCCCCAAGATGCCGCATGGTTGAGCAAACTCGCCGGCGCCGAGGTGAGCTTCACCTCCGCGCCCTACCTCATGTGGCAGGGCCGCGGTTATCGAACCGGCATGGACGCCCCCGTGGCCGGGCTGAGCCAGGCGGACCTTTACTACAAGCGGTACGCGGGCAATGAAGGCGCCGCCGGACAGGCCATCGACGCCACGCTCACCATCGAACCGTTCCAGGACTGGACCGTCCAGGCCGTCGGCGGACGTGAGTTGGTCTTCCCCGGCGCGATGGTCAGCCTGAAGGTCGGCAAAGGCACGCTCTACATCGACCAGCGGCGATGGATGACCGCGGCCGAATCGCTGACCAAGGTCGCCCAGCGCGACCTTTGTGCGCTGGCGATGGGCCTGGGCGTAGCGGTCGCCCCGGCCGTCAACATCCGTGAACTGCCTCGCAACGTCGCCTATCGCCCGGTGGACATTTCAGCCTTCGCCAATCGCGCCCTGGCCGACGAAACCCCCGACGACGGCGTGGGCGGATGGACCGACCAAGGAAAGACCGGCGACGTGCGGACCTTCCCCACCGGCACCAACAACTTCGCGGGCGTTCCGTTCAATATCTCCGCCAGCCCCGGCGGACCCAAGCAGACCGACAAGAGCATCATCGTGCTCGCCAGCAAGGACCGCCCCGGCGCCGACAAGCTGCCCACCGAAGTCACGATCCCGCTGGGCCAGAAGCTCGAAGGCCTGTGCTTCCTGCACTCCTGCGCGTACAGCGGCGCCGGGACGATGGTAGGACTCTACCAGATTCAATACGCCGACGGCAGCAAGGTGGACATCCCGCTGTACTCGGACTTGAACATCCGCGACTGGGTGGGCACGCCCACCATGCTGCCGCGCGAGAAGGGCACCAGCTCCGCCGTCGCCTGGACCGGCAGTTGCAAAATGTTCGCGGTGATCGGAGTCTACCGGATGACCTGGGTCAACCCCCGGCCGGACGCGCCGATCAAGGCGCTGCGGTTCGCCCATCCCTCCGGCCACGGAGTGCCGGTGCTGATGGCCGTAACGACCATCGTCGCGGCCGACCAGAAGGTCGCCGCCGAGGCCGCCGAAAAAGCCCGCGAACTGCTCTCCAAGGCATTGCAGGCCTTGCAATCCAACGACCTCAAGACGGCCAAGGACCTGCTCCAGCAGGCCTTGAAAACCGACGCGACGCTCGCGGCGGCCCACCAGGCCTTGGGCGACATCGCCGAGCGAAGCGGCGACGAAAAGGCCGCCCTCG
>CAZYDC010000407.1:0-5020 GCA_964646065.1 uncultured Planctomycetaceae bacterium
AACAGCGGGCACGGATCGACCCCGCTGGCGTGGTACGGCAAGACGCCCACCATGGAAGACGCGCTGATCGCCGGGCTGATCCAGGGCGGCGGCGCGGGGTTCGAATTCTCCGACCAGCCTGCCAACCCCATCGCCATGATCGATGCCCTGCACCTGGTGCAGGTGCCCTACGCAATGCTCCGCAACCGCAAGTGGACCGACTACACCCGCGACGGCGACACGATCCGCGTACAGTACGGCAAGGAAAGTTTCATCGAAGCGAACGTCGGCGAGTTTACCTACCGCGTGGTCGTGGACGGGCAAACGGTCGCGAAGGACTTCACCACGGTATACCCCGGCCCCAAGGCCGGCACGTACCTGGCCTATTCGCGCAGCGACTGCGACCTGGACTGGCCCGCCCCTGGCGGATGGAAGAACGGCCCGGTCAAGGCCGTGATACTCACCGAGACCGGCCCCGGCGTAACGATTCCGGCCCGCGTGGAGAAAGGCCATCTGCGTCTTCACCTGCGAGCTCATCAACCCGTGCGGCTGAAAGCGTAGAGCGTGGGGTGTAGGGAGTAGAGCGTAACGGCAAAGAACGAACTGTGGGGCGAAGAGCGATGCGCGAAACGACAGGTAACGGTGAAGAAAACAACAGTGGAGACCGCAACAATAAAGAGGAAGAGCCCGCAAACTCGGCTAAGTTGCGATCTCTCGTTCTTTGCTGTTACGCCCTGCTCCCTACGCTCCACGCTCTACGGTTGTACCCGCACGGGCTCGTGGGCCTTGAGTTTGATTTTCAATCGGCCGCCGGCGACGGCGCCTTCGACTCGGATTCCCGACCCGGCGGTCGTAAGGAACTCGCCGCGGACGGGCCCGTCGGCCCAGCCTTGCGGGGCTGGCCAATCCAGGTCGGTGTCCTGCCGCGCGTACGCGATGAACCCCTTGCCGTCCGGCGCGGGCACGACGGTCACGAAGTCCTCGGCCAAGACCTTGCCGTCCACGACGACCTTGTAGCCCGGCTTGGCGTCGTCCACTTCGATGTAGCTGTCCTTGCCATAGTCCACGCGGCGTTTGGTCCCGTCGGCAGACATACCGGACCACTTGCGGCTGCGGAGCATCATGTACGGTGGATGCACCAGGTAGAGGTTGTCCAACACTTCGGGCCAGGGGGTGGGGACGACATCCAACCGCGCCTCGGCGGGGATGAATACGCCCCAGGGGAATTCCATGCTCGCCCCGCCGCCCTGGATCAGGCTTTGCAGAATCGCCGCCTCATTCTTGGCCGTGCCCGAATTCCAACTGGTGGCCCCGTGATAAACGAAGTTGGCAAACGGCAAGGCCTGCTCGCCCTCCCAGACCGTGCCGCCGTTGAACAGTGCCCACACGTGGCCGATCTGGTCAACGTACGGATCGGTGAGGCACTCGCTGGTGATGTCGATGCCATGCGACCGGAAGAACTTCACGACCTCCTTCTTGGCCGCCAGCACGGCGGTGCAGTTGCGGGGCGTGTCGGGGTTGGCGTCGTAGGCGTAAGGCCCGCCGCTGAAGACGTCCAGGTGATACGTCTCGCGGATGCCGTACTCGTTCACGAGACGGTCGATGTGCTTGCGGAATTCCTCCAGGTAGGCCGGGTAGGAAACCTGGAGCAATTGCGTCGGATTCCAGAAACCGGCGCTGGCCATCCGGCCCAGGCTGTCGCGGGCAACATACTTGCCTTCGAGGCTCGGGGCCTGCGAGTCGAACACGTCCAGGTTCTGGTGGAAGCTCAAAACGCAGTTGTACTTTTTGGCCTCCTCCATGACCCGCCGCAGCATCGTCTTGTCGCCCAGCGGCGGATAAATCTCCCACATCTCGGGATACCCGGTCTCGCCGCCGTCGTACTGGAAGTACGCCAGGTAGCACACCTGCCTCATGCCGCCGGTCACGTTGCAGACCTGCCGGATCACGTCCAGGGCCTGGTCGAAATTCATGTAAGGCCGGTGACGGTGGGCCATGCAGATCTTGTAAACCAGCGTGTTCTCGTATCGCGGTTCGCACTTGATTTCGGCCGGCACGAGCGACTGAAAATATTTCGCGGCATCCGTCCAATCGAGCTTGCCGCCGGCGGCGGCCGAGATGAAGTGCAGGCGGATGTCCTTGTGGTCGCCGCAGAGGATCGGCTCGGCCGACGGGATTTCCGCGGGGCATTTTTCCTTGGGCGGATAAATCTTGATTTGTGGCGCGAGGTCGCCGACCTCGCGTTGGCGGTACATGATTTCGCCGCCGATGCCGGCGACGGTCTGCGCATCGACGATGCGGCTGTACTGCCGCACCTCCTGCACCAGCAGGTCTTCGTAACCGGGCAGGTCCACCGTGACCATGAACCCCGGCCGGTACACGGCCCCGCACGGCCTGGCGGTGAAACCGACCCAACTGTAATCGATCATCCGGGGCTTGCACTTGGACGGATCGAGCAGCCGCCCCTGGTAGCTGCATGTGACCATGCGGCTGTCTTTCTCTTCCGACAGCGCGCCGGCGAGGCGATGCAACCGCAGCGAGAACAGGCAATAGCCCGCGTGCTCGCGAATGTCCTGGAGGCGCACGAGCAGATCGCGTCCGTTCAGCGTGAACACAAGGTCAAACTCGACGGCGGGTTGGCCGTCACACGACACGTTGGCGCGATACGTCCCGACGGCCGGCTGGGCGTCCAGCGTGTAGGCGGCCTGGACCTCGACGTCATCGCTGGTGAGCGTGGCGCGGTCGCTCTTGCGAAACAGGTACAGCCGCGGCGCGACGGCGTCATATTCGCCGTTGATCCGCGTGCCGGCGGCGTCCTGGTACCAAAGCACGCGCGGATAGCGTTCGTCCAATGCGACCGTCACGAATTCGTTCTTCAGGAATTTCATTCTTGTTCCTTATATTCAGTCAATTCAGGATTGATGGGTGCCATGCCCAAGTCTGCGCGGGCATGTCTTCCGATGTCCAAAGACATGCCCGCGCAGACTTGGGCATGGCACCCGAGCCTATTGCCAAATTCGCAACGGCACGTGCGCCTTGAGCGTCAGCTTGAGCTTTCCGTTTTTCACTACGCCTTCGCCTCGCAGGCCCGCGCCGATCTCGGTCAATTCCACCGTCTTGACCGGCCCGTTCTTGAGGCCCGCCGGCGCCGGCCAGGTCAACTCGCGGTCCGCGCGGCTGAAGGCCAGATACGTGCCCTTCTTGGGCCCGGCGAAAACTGTCGCGTAATCCTGGCCGATCATCTTGCCGTCCACCGCGGCCTTGTACGTCATCTTGTCGTCATCGACCTCGATGTACGACCCCTTGCCGTATTCCACGCGGCGGATCGAACCGGTCTGTTTGAAGTCGGTCCACTTTCGCTGGCGCATCGCCGCGTACACCGGCTGGACCAGGAACAGCAGGTCCATCACGTCGTTCATTCGCTTGCCGGATTCGGGGAACTCGATGCCCGCCCCGCCGCCCTGGATGAGGCACTCGTTGATCTGCTTTTCGTTCAGCTCGGTCACGTGCTGGTCCGGCGAGCGAGAGGCATTCCAACTCGCCACGCCGTGATACACGAAGTTGAAGAACGGCACCGGCAGTTCGCCTTCCCAAACCTTGCCCCAGTTGAACAGCGCCCACACGTGGCCGAGGTAGGCCAGGTACGGATGCACCAGGCATTCGCTGGTCAGGTTCACGCCGTACTTGTCAAATTCCTCGGCAAGCTTGATGCGGGCCTCCACAAACTCGGTGGCGTTGCACGGCCGGTCGGGGCTGGCGTCGTAGCGGAACGTGTCGCCGCTGTGCGTGTCCAGGTGATAGGTCGTGTGGATGCCGTATTCCTTGATGACCTTGGCCACCAGCTTCTTGAGCTGCGGCAGGTACCGAGGCATGGAAACCTGGACGAGCTGCACGCCGCCCCAATAACCGCCGCTGAAGAACCGGCCCAGACCGTCGCGGGAGATCGACTCCGGGTCGAACCACGGGGCGCGGATGTCGGCCTGGTCGAGGTTGTCGTGAAAGCTGAGGATGCAGTTGTATTTTTCGGCGTCCTTCATGGCGCCCAGGAGCATTTTCTTGTCGCCCACCGGCGGATAGATCGGCGTCATGAGCGGGTGCCCGCTGTCGCCGCCCTCGTACTGGAAGAAGGGCATGTAACAGACCTGCTTCATGCCGTCGGTGAGGTTGCAGACCTTGCGGACGATGTCGGCGGCCTGCTCGAACGTCAGGAAAGGCTGGCGATAGCCCGTGGGGCAAATCTTGTAGACCAGCGTGTTCTCGTATCGCTTGTCGGGGTGCCAGGTCTTGGGAACCAGCGTCTGCAAGTACCGGGCCGCGTCGGCCCAGGTCAGCGGTTTGCCCTTGCGGGCGGCGATGAAGTGCAGCCGGAATTCTTTGCTCTGGGCGCAGAGGATCGGTTCGTCCAGCGGGCGGACTTTCTTGTTCTTGGCCGGCACGGGGTCGAGGACCAATTGCTTTTCGGCCGACTCGACGCTGCGCTGGCGGTACATCAGTTCGGCGCCCAGGCTGGCGAGGGTTCGCCCGGCGGTGATGCGGCTGTAGGTCCAGACCTCGGTGAGGATCAGGTCTTCGTAGCCGGGCAGGTCGATGGTCGCCATGAAGGTCGGCCGCCACACCACGCCCGACAGACGGGCCATCGAACCGTGCCAACTGTAATCGATCAGGCAGGGCTTGGAGCACTTGGCTGGGTCCAGCAACCGGCCTTGCATGTAGGGCGAGATCGCCAGGCTGTCAGTGTCGGTGGAGTCGGCGCTGAGGACGTGCCTCATGCGGATCGAGAAGAATCGGTACTGGCCGAACTCCTTGACCTGGCCGATCGTGAAGACCAGGTCGGCCTTGTCCAGGACCATCGTGACGTCGAACTCGCAGGCCTGCTCGCCGTCGACGGTCACGCTGCCGTGATAGGTCGCAACCGGGCCGTCGGTGGCCAGCGTGTACCGCGTGGCGACTTCCGGGCAGTCGCTGCTCAGCGTAGCGTGGTCGCTCTTGCGGAACAGGTAGAGCCGCGCATTACCACCATTGACCTTTGGTATGGTGGCAT
>CAZYDC010000408.1:0-5016 GCA_964646065.1 uncultured Planctomycetaceae bacterium
CCTTGACCACGATCTCGGCCCCGATCCCGCAGGGCTCGCCCATCGTGATGCCGATTGTCGGATGAAAGGGTTCCATGACAAACACTACTATACCGCCAAGTGCGAAATTCGGGTAGGTGCGTTTCGGGGGCACCGTGTCGGTTCCATGTCGGGTGCCATGCCGGGTGCCATGCCCAAGTCCGCGCGGGCATGTCCTGGTCTGCAGATACGCCCGGAGTTGAAGACATGCCCGCGCAGACTTGGGCATGGCACCCGAACAACCGCCCGAACAAGCACCCGAAGGACTCTTGCACCACAAGGGTGCGGCGGGTATATACGCGAGGACACCCAGAAAGGAACACAATGAAAAATAACAAGCTCAGAGTCGCCGTGATCGGCTGCGGGGCCATTTCGCAGCGTCGCCATTTACCGGAGTACGCGGCGCGCGAGGATGTCGAAATCGTCGCGGTGGTGGACAAGAAAAAGGACCGCGCGGCCGAGATCGCCGCCCAGTTCAACGTGCCGAAGTACTTCACCGACTACAAGCCCGTGCTGGCCCTGCGGCCTGACGCGGTGAGCGTTTGCGTCCCCACGGCCTTCCACGCGGCGTACTCCATCGCCTTCCTCAAGGGTGGGGCGCACGTGGTGGTCGAGAAGCCCATGTGCGCGTCGGTCGCCGAGGCCAAGGCGATGAACGCCGCCGCCAAGTCCGCCCGGAAGCAGCTCATGGTCGGGCACAATCAGCGGCTACACGTGTCGCACGTGCGGGCCAAGGAATTTTACAAATCCGGCGTGCTGGGCAAGTGCCTGGCGTTCTCGACGACCTTCGCCCACGGCGGCCCGGAAAACTGGAGCGTCGACGGCCTGGACTGCCATTTCTTCCGCAAGCGCGAGGCCGTGTGGGGCTCAATGGCCGACCTGGGCGTCCATAAGCTCGACATGATGCGATGGTTCCTGGACGACGATTTCGTCCTGGCCGCCGCGCTGTCCGGCACGCTGCAGAAAAAGAAGTGCGACGTGGACGACACCGCGTTTGCCGTGCTGCGCACGCGAACGGGAATCCTCGGCCAGATGTTCGCCGGCTGGATTCACACGACCAATTGCGACAACTCGACGGTACTGTACTGCCAGAAGGGCGTACTTCGTTTGGAGGCTGACCCGAACTTCACGGTGATCGCCGAGTTGGCCAACGGCGAGCGGCGGTACTTCAAGACCCAGGGCATTCAGACCAACGAGGCCGGCGGCCAGCATGGCTCGGGCGTAATCGACGCGTTTGTCGATGCCGTGCGTGCGGGCAAAAACGTGCCGATCCCCGGCAGCGACGTGATCAACTCCATCGCCGCCGTCGTCGCCTGCGTCGAGTCCAACAGGACCGGCCGAACCATGAACGTGGCGAAGTATTGAACGTACTATTGGTAAGCGCATAAGAGAAAAGGCGTTTTTGGTTGACATAAAATGGAAAGAAGCCGATAAAAGACAACAAAATGGATGAAATAGGCGGAATGTCATGAACCTACATATACCAACGAGGCGAGTACCGGGCTTTCGCCGGCTGAAGAATTATCGTGATGAAGAAATGAAAGGTATTCTAGACGCACTCTCAAAGGCCCGTCCCGCCTCTACGATTACGAATCTCGCGACACAGATTGCGCAAGCTACGGGGCGCCCTGCTGAAGAGTTGAAGGAAGTTCTATCCGCATTGGGTGGTCTTTACCTTTTGTTGGAGTCGAGGGAGGTTGGGATACCTAGCCTGGTCAAGGATGTATGCGAAGCACTGGCGGCATCTTCCCAAAGCGATTTCACTTTCGACGAAGCATCTGGAGAATCTTTTCAAAAAAGGTTGACTGAGGCGTTATCTTATAAGGGCGTTTTGGGCATTACCGCGAAAGCATTGGACATCTTCCTGGAAGAGGAACGTGTTTTCTGCACCGCCCGATTGATTACCGACATTCGCCCGATTTTCCCAATACATACAGAAGAGAATCCCAATGAGGTCATCTTCGTCCATACGCTGAAAATTCGATATCATCATAGCGACGAACAACAACCGATGGAGTTTTTTGTTGCCATGGACGGGGATGACATCGACAAGTTAATGGCGGTTTTGGAAAGAGGAAAACGAAAACAGAAGGCCCTTAAGACGGTGCTGCAAAATGGTAAGCTCAACATCATTGAGGGAGGGCATGGGTGTGCTTGACGATACGCTGGATTTTGAAACAGGCGAGGATTGCGTCAGATGTTCTTCCTCCTGGGATGTTTCGGATGATCCAGAATGCGCATCCTTGCGATGGGAATCATCTTATTTAGACCGAATCGATGGCGCTGCCTCTGATATCCCTCACATCCCGCTCGCCGTATTGGAAGTAATTGAATCCTCAATGACCATTTTGGAATTAGACGATGATTGGGATGGCCAGGGGGCGGGCAGATATGTCTTTCCAACTTGGGAACGAATGGCTTGTTTCCTGAAACGCCTTGCCACAGAAATGTTCGAGCAATATGGGGTTTCAATTAGCTCACCAAAAATATTCCCGGCGGGCGAAGGCAGCATCGACATCCATTGGAAAACGGACACCTTTGAATTGCTGATCAACATCCCCCCAGAACCCGAGGACACGATCCGCTACTATGGTGATAATAAATTTGGAAATACACCTATTGAGAATTCCTGCTACATAACGCATCCGGATCGAAAACTCCTTGCTTGGATGAGTCTTTTCCTATGACCAAATGGCCTTCCGAAATCATTCCTGACGGGGATCTTTTGTTCATGAGAATACATCAGGATTGGATACCCGGTGGCGAACTGAACCTGGGTGTTTTCAGAGATCATGGGATAGGGATGTCAACCGATTGGGCGAAATATGCGACTGCACTGGATACCAAGAATCGAGCACGAGATCCTAACAAGAATGAGGTGCTCAGTTTTAATGCCCGAGACCTGAGGTCCGTTCCATTGGAAATTCAGCATACGCCTGACGAGCAGAATAACAATCGAGCTCATACTGATGTCATTGGGGAGAAAACACCCAAAGTGCGCGTTCTTCTTTCCAGAATGTTTTCATGGGTCAATCTGCAGGAACCTTGATCTCCCCAGGGACCGATCAAATAATCCTAAGGCCTCAAATCTTTGCTCTCAGTCAAGGAACCCGTGTTCCCTGAGCTTGTCCATGGTGACGTTCGAGCCTGAGGTGGAAATCCCCTTCAGGTATTTCCGCACGTATTTTCCGATGACGTCGGTTTCGATGTTGACCCCATCGCCGGGCCTCAGTTTGCCCAGCGTTGTTTCGGCCAGGGTCGTCGGGATCAGCGACACGCTGAAGCTGTCGGCGGCCACGTCCACCAGCGTCAGCGACACGCCGTCGACGGCGACCGAGCCTTTGGCGATCATCAGGTCGGTCAGGTCGGCCGTGGCGGCGAACTGCATGACGTGCTCGGCGCCTGTCCGCACTCGCCGCAGGGTCGCCAGGCCGTCGACGTGGCCCTGCACCAGGTGGCCGTCCAGGCCCTGGCCCAGTTGCAGACTCCGCTCCAGGTTCACCCTGGCCCCCACGCCCAGGCCGCCCAGCGTGGTGCGGGTGAGCGTCTCGCGGATCACGTCGAACTGCGCGCGACTGCCCGCGACGCCGCAGGCCGTCAGGCAGGCGCCGCTGACCGCGACGCTCTCGCCGGCGGCCAGGCCCGCCGCCAGCGGCCCAAGGTCGATCGTCAGCCGCCGACCGCTCGCGGCCGCCTGCGAGGCTAACACCTTGCCGACATGTCGAATGATTCCGGTAAACATAAAAAGCGTAATCCGTAATCGGTAATCCGTAACCGGTAATCGGAAACAGCTAAGAGACCTTCTTAACCGATTACCGATTACTGGTTACTGATTACATTTTTTCTTCGCAACTATTGCCAGTCGAACACGGTTCCCATCAGCGAGCCCGGGTTGTCGCGCAGGCGGTCGTAGACGCTCGCGGCCTGCGCGTAGGGTACGACGTCCTGGATGACCGGGCCGATTTTGATCGTGCCGGCGGCCACCAGCCGCAGCAGTTCGAGCAGGTCGCCGCGGTCGAAATGCCCCGCGTGCAGCAGGGTCAGTTCACAGCTTTGGCCGGCGTTGAAGTTGTAGGCCACTTCCTTGCGGCCGGCGATGATGACCGCCTTGCCTCGCTTGGTCAGCAGGCCGTTGCCCCAGCCCGAGCCGACGACCTTGTCCAGGATCATCGCGCCGGAGTCCTCGAAGACCGCGTCGAACGGGCCGGCGGCCCGGAGGTCGGCCCAGCTTTGCTCGCCCGTCACCCGCGCGCGGCTGGCGATGCCCACTTGCGCGGCGATGTCCAACCGGTGCGGATTCAGATCGCAGATCGTGACCGCGGCGCCCGCGGCCCTGGCCGCCTGGGCGGTGAATTGGCCGATGGGTCCGGCGCCGATGACCAGCACCTTATCGCCCAGGCCCACGTCGGCCCGCCGGACATCGTGCGTCGCCACGCCCGCCATGCCCAGCAGGGCGGCGTGCTTGGGGTCGATCTGATCGGGCAGCTTGACCACCAGGTTGTCGGGGTCCACTTCCTTGGGCGCGTCGGCGGCGAAGTACTGCACGTGCTGGCTGAAGTTCGCGCTGAACACCAGGTCGCCCACGCCGAACCCCTGCACGCCCGGCGACACTTGCAGCACCCTGCCGACGTTCTGGTATCCGCAGCGGCTCGGCCAGGAACCGCCGTAGTTTCCGCCGGTCAGCACGTTTCGCTCGGTACCGTTGGTCAGCCCGGAGTAGATCGTCTTGCAGAGGATTTTGCCCGGCCCGAAGACGGGCGTGGGCTCGTCCCGCACCGCCGCTATGCCCTTGCCGACGAACATGACGCCCTTCATCGTCGCGGGCAGCACTGCCGGGGCCGTGTAGCGATCCGTCGGCGTCCGCACGATCTGGAGCGAGGGAATGTAGTTCTCCTTCGCCAGGTCGTAATGGCCGGGCTTATGGCAGGTCGGCGGCGTCGTGCTGTTAAAGACGCTGATGGTGAAACCCTCGCCGGCTTGGCCTTCCAGCCCGTGCTC
>CAZYDC010000409.1:0-5008 GCA_964646065.1 uncultured Planctomycetaceae bacterium
GGCGCCAGCCGCGAGGTCACGTTCGCCACACTGACCGAACCGGCGTTCCTGCTGGACCTGGCGGCCCTGGCCAAACTGACCGGCAGCCTGTCCCTGACGGACATCCTGGGCGGCCTCAACTGGCAGGCTCACTTGTCCTGCGCGCCCGAGCTTGCGATGGTCGCCGCGGCGCTGCTGATCGTGTTCCTCGCGGAGAACGCCCGCATTCCCGTGGACGACCCCAACACGCATCTGGAGTTGACCATGATCCACGAGGTGATGGTCCTGGATCACGGCGGCCCCGACTTCGCGTTCATCCTCTACGGTTCCGCCGTCAAGATGTGGGTCCTGGGCACGATCCTTGTGCAGGTCGTCCTGCCGGCGATGGACGCGGAGTTTTCCACATCCGTGTGGGCCGTTTCAGCCGCGCGCCTGGGCGTGAGCCTGGCGGGCATGGTCGGTCTGGCGGTGCTGGTCGGCATGGTGGAATCCGTGATGGCCCGTCTTCGGATGGTTCGCGTGCCGCAGTTGCTGGTGGCGGCTTGCGCGTTCTCCGTGCTGGCGGTCATCCTTGTGTTGAGGCGCCCATGAATGAACTGATCGATGCCCTGATGGTGTTGCTGGTGCTGATGAACCTTCGGCTCCTGGGTTCCAGCCGCCTGTCCGCGTGCATACGCACCGCCGCGCTCGAAGGTATTGCACTGGGATTGCTTCCGCTGATGCTGGTGTGGAAAGAAGGGCTTTCGGGCGTGCTGATCTTCCTGGCCGCCGCGAGCGTCCTGACCCGAGGCGTGCTGTTCCCCTGGCTGCTGCTCCAGGCCCAGCGAGACGCCAATGTCCAGCGCGAGGCCGAGCCCTTCCTGAGCTATCCGCTGTCGATCATGGCCGGCGTGCTGACGCTGGTGCTGTCCTTCTGGCTGAGTTCCCGGCTGCCGCTGCCGTTTGCCTCGGGAACGCCCCTGCTGATTTCGGTCGGTCTGTCCACGATCCTGGTGGGCCTGCTGCTCATTGTCAGCCGGAAACTAGCGATCAGCCAGGTGCTCGGTTACATCGTGATGGAAAACGGCATCTACGTTCTTGGCCTGGCGCTGGTGCGGGAGATTCCCGCCCTGGTCGAGATGGGCGTGCTGCTGGACGCGTTCGTGGCCGTCTTCGTGATGAGCATCGTCACGCACCACATCAGCCGGCAGTTCGACCACATCGACGCCGACCAAATGGATTCCTTGAAAGGATAAAAGAAAGTAACCGGTAATCCGTAACCGGTAATCGGGAACAGCAAGAACCCGCTCTTGCCGTCAACCGATTACTGATTACCGATTACTTCATGTGTTCGGACGTCCGAGTTGGAGTGTGTGAATGCAGTATGACGAATATATTCTCTGGGCCTTGCTCATCCTTCCGGCCGCCGCCGCGGGGGCCTGCTTGCTATTGAGATCGGTTCGCGCCGCGCTGCTGTGGGTGGTCGCGGTCGTCGCGGTCGCCAGCGCGGCGACGGGCGTGGCGGCATGGTCGGTCTTTACCGGCGGGCCGATCGAGGCCGGGGCCGGGTGGCTTTACCTGGACGCACTCTCGGCCTACCACCTCGTCTTGCTCCATGCGGTTTTTCTCCTCAGTTCGATCTACGCATATTCGTACTTCCGTCGAGAGTCGCTTTTCGGTCCCGCGCGGGCTCGGCGATTCGGGGCGTTGTGGTTGGGGTCGCTGGCGGCCATGACGCTGGTGCTGGTTTCCAACAACCTGGGCATGGCCTGGGTGGGTGTCGAGGCCACCACGCTTCTGACGGCGTTTTTGATCTGCACCCACGTATCCGCTTCGTCGCTGGAGGCGACCTGGAAGTACCTGATTATGTGCTCGGTCGGCGTGGCGTTCGCGTTTATCGGGACTTTGCTGGTGGCGGCGTCGGCGGGCTCGTCGCACCTGGCCACCGGCGATGCCCTGCTGTGGACGCACCTTCGCGCGGCGGCCGCTCACTTGGATCCGGCGACCCTGAAGATGGGCTTCATATTCCTGCTGGTGGGCTACGGAACCAAGATGGGCCTGGTGCCCATGCACAACTGGCTGCCCGACGCACACAGCCAGGCGCCGGCGCCGGTATCCGCCGTGTTTTCAGGGTTCCTTCTGAACACGGCGTTGTATTGCATCCTGCGATACGTGCCGCTGGTGGAAACCGCAACGGGCGGCTCCCGCTGGGCGCTGGACCTGCTGGTGGGCTTCGGAGTGCTGTCGATCCTGGTCGCCGGGGCGTTCATCGTCTTCCAGCGCGACGCCAAACGGATGCTGGCCTACAGCAGCGTCGAGCACATGGGCGTCATCGCTCTGGGCGTTGGGCTGGGCGGTTTCGGAACGTTCGCGGCCTTGTTCCACGTGATGAACCATTCCCTTTGCAAACCGCTGGCGTTTTTCTCCGCCGGCCGACTGGGGCAACTGTACGGCACGCACGACTTGTCCTCACTGGCCGGTTCGGCGCGCGGGGCGCCGCTCTGGGGCCGAGGATTCCTCGTGAGCCTGCTGGTGCTGATCGGCGTGGCGCCCTTCGCCGTATTCATGAGCGAGTTCCAGATCCTCAAGGCAGCGGCCGACCGCGGCGCGTTTGCGATCATGGCCTTGTTTCTGGCGGGCACGGGCATCGTCTTCATCGGCGTCCTGCGGCACGCCATCCGGGCCGCCTGGGACTCTCCGCTCCAGCAACCGACGCCGGAAAACGCGGGCCTGGTCGACCGCGCATTGGTCTATGCGCCGCTGGCCATGCTGCTGGTCCTGGGCCTGTGGATGCCCGAGTTCCTCCAGAGCGCGATCCATCACGCGGCCGAGGTGATTCAAGGCTTGCCGATCAAGGGAGGGTTCTGACATGCACGATCTCCTGCCACTTCAGAACGTACAATCCGTTCCATCCGGCGACGTGCCGCTATTGGACATCGAAAAGTTTCGCGAGGCGGTCATTGGCTCGGTGGAGGCCGGTGCGCGATTGTCCGCCTTGTTCGGGCATCCTGCCGAGGACGGCCAACTCACGCTTCTGGCCGTGCTGGCGGACGACCGGGCCGGTGAATTGCGAGTAGGCTCGACCGTCGTGGGGGCGAGCTACGAATCGCTGACCAACGATTGCCCGCAAGCCCAGGGCTTCGAGCGCGAGATCGCCGAGCAATGGGGCGTCGAACCCAAGGGGCACCCGTGGCTCAAGCCAATCCGATTTCAAACGCGCGGTTGTGTCGCGGACGTCCCGTCCGCGCGTGACGAGGGCGTCTCGCCCTCGTGTGTCGCGGGCATCTTGCCCGCGTCTTCGCGGTTGCCTGTTGCTTATTCCGTATTTTCTGCTTCCTCTTCTTCTTTGGCACAACAACAAAAGCAGCAACAGCAAGACGAGGGCGAGACGCCCTCGGCACACGCAGGCAAGATGCCTGCGACACACGCGGGCGGGACGCCCGCGCCACATGATGCGTCACACTGCGGCGTCGCGGATTTCTTCCAGGTCAAGGGCGAGGAGATTCACGAGGTGGCTGTCGGCCCGGTACATGCCGGGGTCATCGAACCAGGGCATTTCCGGTTCCAGTGCCACGGGGAAAACGTGCTGCACCTGGAAATTTCGCTGGGCTACCAGCATCGCGGAGTGGAGCGTGCGATGATGGGCGGCCCGGCGGCCCGGTCAATTCATTACATGGAAACGCTGGCCGGCGACACGACCATCGGACACGCGACGGCCTACTGCCAGTTGCTGGAGGCGATGTCCGGATGCCACGTCTCCGCCAAGGCTCAAACGCTGCGAGGCGTCGCTCTGGAACTCGAACGCGCGGCCAACCACGTGGGCGACCTGGGCGCGCTGGCCGGCGACGTCGGTTTCCTGCCGACGGCCTCCTATTGCGGACGCATCCGCGGCGACGTACTGAACCTCACGGCCCTGCTGTGCGGAAGCCGGTTCGGGCGAGGCATGGTCCGCCCGGGCGGAGTGGGTTTCGACGTGGACGCCTCGCGCGTTGAGGAAATGCTGAGCCGCCTGTCCGTAATCGCCAAGGACACCGCCATGAGCGTGAACCTGCTGTGGGAGACTCCTTCGGTGCAGGCGCGGTTTGAGGGAACCGGGCAGGTTACGGCCGCGATGGCCGAACAGATCGGCCTGGTGGGCCCGGCCGCCCGCGCCAGTGGATTGGAGCGGGACGTACGTCAACATCACCCGTATGGAATCTATCGTTTCGCTCACATTCCCATCGCCACGTGGGACACCGGCGATGTCTTCGCGCGGGCCTACCTGCGATGGCTGGAGATTCAGCGGTCGCTCGCGTTCGTCAGCGAACAACTTCGCTCGTTGCCCGAGGATTCCGTCATGGCCGATGCCGGCAAACCCGCCGGCGACCATGTCGCCGTCTCGATGGTCGAAGGTTGGCGGGGAGAAATCTGCCACGTCGCAATGACGGATGATCAAGGCCGGTTCTCCCGCTACAAGGTGACGGACCCGTCCTTCCACAACTGGTTCGGTTTGGCCTGCGCCATGAGGAACCAGCCGATTTCCGACTTCCCTGTGTGCAATAAGAGTTTCAATTTGTCCTACTGCGGGCACGACTTGTGAGCAACGCCGGAGAGAACTTGTGATTAAGATACTGCTGGCCAGATTGCGACAGGGATATCGAACGACGGCGTATCCCGTCGGCCCGCCGCCACCGCTGTCAGACCGGTTTCGCGGACGGCCGAAGATCGACGCCGCGTGCTGCGTGGCTTGCCGCGGCGTAGCGGGGCGAAACCTCGGCGACTGCCGGCTCTGCCGGGAGGCCTGTCCAACCGGCGCCATAAGTCTGCCCGAACCGTCCAGCCCCAGTTCGTCTGGCGGGGCGCAAGTAGATCTCGGTCGATGCCTGTTCTGCACAGACTGCCAGAAGGCCTGCCCACATGGCGCGATTCGCCACGAGAATGATTTTCGTCTCGCGGCGCGAAGGCGGGAAGACCTGCTCGCCGGTGACGGCGAGATCCCCCCTGCCCAACCGCTGGATAAGCCGCTGCTGCGGCTCCTGGGCCGGTCGCTGCGGCTGCGACAGGTCAGCGC